>CAXUIA010000148.1:0-6372 GCA_964250835.1 uncultured Acetobacteraceae bacterium
GCGGTGCTGGGCCGGGCGTCAATGCTGGTGGTGGTGTGGAGCGCGCGGCCGGCGCGGGTGGACGGCCTTGCGGCGAGTTTGGGGGAGGCGCGGCAGAGCGCGCTCGCGGCGGGTCTGGTCCTGGGGTTTGGGAGCTCGCTCGTCGACTGGCGGTCGGGTTTGCCGGTGATGGCGGCGGTCGCCATCGGGCTTGGGTCGGTGTGGCTCGCTCGACGCTGGTTTGGCGGGTTCACCGGGGATGTGCTCGGCGCCTGCGAGATTTTGGGAGAATGCGCGGTGCTTCTGACGGCCTGACGGGCGCGAGAAGTTTTTTCGCGCGTCCGGGCCCAGGGCACGGAGGGACCTTGGCCGAGCCGACCTAGATTTGCAAACGTTTCTTGAACGGATTGACCAGCAACTTCACCACCGGAGGCCGGTTCAGGCCGGCAATGGTCGATGCGTTCGCGTCGCGCGGGAATGGACGCGCTCACAGGGTGTTCCATCCGCTGTGCGGAGCGTCGGTCGAGACGTTGGCAGTCTTGCTCGCGCGCGGCGGGATCGCGCCTGCGCGCGCCCACGTGTTTGCCATCGCCTGCGCCATGGCGACCATGCGGTTGCCATTTACCGCGGCCGAGTGGGCGGGGTCGCGCCTGATCAGGCGTGATTATCCGGCGCCGGTGTTCGTTGTGGGCCATTGGCGGAGCGGCACGACACATCTTAGCAATGTCTTGAGCAAGTCGGGCGCGTTCGGCATGCTGACACCGATCTCGGTCGGGCTGCCCGGTGAAGCACTTGGGCTGGCACGCTGGATGGGGCCGCTGATCGGGCAGTTCTTCCCGCGCACGCGGCTCATCGACGGGCTGGCGCTGGGGCCGGACCTGCCGCAGGAGGACGAGCTCGCGATGGCGAACCTGTCCACGCTCTCATGCAATCACGGGGTCTACTTCCCGCGCCGAATGCGTCGCGAGTTCGACCGCGGGGTGTTCGGCGTCGGCGTTTCGCCGGCCGAGCAGGGGCGCTGGGCAAGGCGGCTCGAACGCTATGTCGCCAAAATGACGTGGGCGGCGGGCAAGCCGCTGCTGATCCGCAATCCTGCCAACAGCGCGCGGATCCCGCTGTTGCGCGCGATCTGGCCTGAGGCACAGTTTATCCACATCTACCGGCACCCGGCCCAGGTTTATGCGTCGTCTGTGCGGATGTTCACGACGCTGGTGCGTGAGCTGTCGCTGGGCCGGACGCAGGTGGATGTGACCGGGCTGGTTCGGCATGTCTATCCGCGGCTGATGGAATGCCTGCTGCGGGACGGGCCTGCGTTGTCCCGCGGGTTTGCGAGCGTGCGTTACGAGGATTTCTGCCGGTCGCCGATGGCGGAACTCGCTCGTGTTCACGCGGAGCTCGCGTTGCCGGGCTTCGCGTCGGGTGAGCGGACGATGCGGGCCTACCTGGACGGGCTTGGCCATGAGCCGGTTGCGCACCGGTTGGACAATGATGACAACCGGTGGGTGGAAGAACGCTGCGGACGGTTGCTGTCCGGTCTGGGCTACCGGGATGCCGCCCGAGCCGCGTGATCTCCCGCGTGGTGAGCGAAACGACCCGATGTTACAACGAAACTCCTCAAAGGGAGCTCGTCATGCAACACGACATGAAGCGGCGGCTTGCCGCAGAGTTTTTTGGAACGTTCTGGCTGGTTTTCGGCGGTTGCGGTGCGGCGGTGATCTCGGCTGCCTACCCGCAGCTCGGTATCGGCTTTCTGGGCGTCGCGGCCGCGTTCGGGCTGACAGTACTGACGATGGCCTATGCAGTCGGACACGTGTCAGGCGGCCACTTCAACCCGGCCGTTACGCTCGGCCTGTGGTCGGCCGGACGCTGCGCCAACAAGCACGTGCTGCCCTACATTGCGGTGCAGCTGGCGGGCGCTGTCGCCGCTTGGTTTGTGCTGTGGATGATCGCGTCCGGGAAACCGGGCTGGGAAATGGGCGGGTTCGCGTCCAATGGCTACGGGGCGCTGAGCCCTGGGCACTACAGCACGGGAGCGTGCTTCCTCGCGGAGTTCGTGCTGACGTTCTTCTTCCTGACGATCATCGTGGGAACGACTTCGAAGGGTGCGGCGACGGGCTTCGCCGGCATACCGATCGGGCTCGCCTTGACGCTGATCCACCTGATCTCGATCCCGATCACCAACACGTCGGTCAATCCGGCGCGTTCGACCGGTCCAGCGCTGTTCGCCGGTGGTGCCTACATCGGCCAGCTCTGGCTGTTCTGGCTGGCGCCAATCCTGGGCGGCATGACGGCGGGCGCGCTGAGCCGGGTGTTGTATGAGCCGTCCAGCATCCTGGAGACCGTTGTAGTGGAGAAGCCGATTTAGGGCAGTGACAAGGTTGGGTGGTGGCGGGCACTTCCCGGAACCCAGTGTTGCTGACTGCTTAAAGCTGCGCGCTTTGTCTAGGACAAGCAAACGCTCACGTTAGCGAGAGCTTGTAATCATTGCTCACTGAGCGCTTGTCAATGTTCAACGAACACCGTAGATAGTGGAAGCCGATCGCTGGTCCGATAATGGTGCTCACCGCCGGTCGCGGAACAGTTCAGTTCGGCCTCCCTTGGTAGGAACAGGCGGATCATGTGAAAAACAGGGCAGTCGGCGGGTGTGCGATTCTGGCGATACCATTGGGATTGTTGGGATGCGGCGGAACCGGACGGTTTGTTGATCAGCCCCCGCTAAGCGTCAGCGACGCGACAGTCGGTAAACAGCAGGCCGTGGCTCAGCTTTTTAACAGCGCGTCACCCTACAAGATGAAATTCTGCGCCGCGGACCGGACGTCCAAGGCTTGCAAGTCGGACAAGGGCTTGTCCGCATTCGGGATTGGCGGGCCGATCTTTCCCCTCAGCATGAATGTGGGTGAGCTCGACATCAAGACGATCAAGCCTGCGGCCAGCGGCTTCGCCTTTTCGTCTCGGGTGGGTGCCACGGTTGACGCAATCCCGCCGCTTTGCGGAACGGTGGACGGCACGGTCACGACGGGGACGAACGACACCGCCTCTGTTCAACTCAGTAACTTCTACTGTAATTGGGCTGTGATCGGGAACGTTCTGGCAAGCATGAAGCTGTCCATCGATGATATCGACTTGGCCGACAAGACGTTCACCGGATATTACCGGATTACATTCTATGGAACTGGCAACGCGTCCGGATCGGGCTACTTCAAGGGGGCGATCGAGAAGCTGCCTGCCTAGAGTGTGGGCGCGGGCGATGAGATCTCGTGATGCGTCCTGACCCGATGGCTACGCCGTCGCGATCGTTCGTGGTTTCGCTCGACAACCGCAAGCCTCGCGGCGCCGGGCACGAGCGGCGCCGTGAAATCCTGATCGCTGCACGCGAACTCTTCCTCGAGCAGGGAACCGAGAACGTCACCACACGGCAAATCGCCTCGAAAGTCGGGATTTCACAGACGGCGCTCTATGCGCACTTCAAAAAAAAACACGAGATGCTAGACGCGCTGGTCGACGAGGCATTCGGCAAACTCGCCGGGTCGCTCGCGGCGCTGCAAGCCGATCTCGGGAGTCCAGCGTCTTACCTGCAGGCCGCGATACCCTGCTATATCCGTTTCGGGATCGATAATCCCGACGAATACCGTTTGGCGTTCCGAATGGGGGACGGTCGTCAAAAGTCGGCAGAGATTGCTGAGGCGAGGCGTGAAGCGCCGGGCTTTGCAGTTTTCGCGGCGTTGGAGACGCATGTGGCCGCCGGCTTGAAGGCGGGCTCGCTGCGAAGTTCAGGCGCATCGCCGCGCGCGCTGGCTCAGTCAATCTGGGCCGCCATCCACGGTCTCGTGGCACTCCTGCTCGCCTATCGCGACTTCGACTGGGTGCCGCTGGACGAACTCATCAACGTGCACGCGAACATGCTGATGCACGGCCTGTTCACAGACCCGCCGCAACACGCTTCCTCCTAAACTCCGCGCTGCATGCCGCCATCCACGAAGTAAGTCGAACCGATGCTGTAGGTCGCCTTGTCGGAGCACAGGAAGACGAAGAAATGCGCGAGCTCCTCGGGAGTCCCGAAGCGCTTGATCGGCGCATACTCGTCGGCGACCGATTGCAGGTGAGCCTCCCAGTTCTCGCCGGCCAGCTCCTTGGCGGTCTTGACCCAGTCGGGTGTGCGGATCAGGCCCGCGTTGACGCAGTTGACACGAATGTTCTCGCCGACGAGCTCGTTGGCGAGCGTCTTGGAGAACATCATCAGCGCGGCCTTGGTGACGTTGTAGATCGGCTCATAGTGGAGCGGCTGGACGGCGCAGATGGAGGCGTTGTGCAGGATGACGCCGCCGCCGCGCTGCTTCATGGCGGGCGCGAGGCCACGGCCGAGACGAACGGCGGACATGACGTGCAGATCCCAGTAGTGCTGCCATTTTGCGTCGTCGGCTTCGAGGATGGTTTCGTTTGATCCGGCGCCGGCATTGTTGATGAGAATGTCCACGCCCGCGCCGGCGGCGGCAATGATGGTCTGGCAGCCACCGGCGGTCGCGACGTCCGCCGCGACATGGTCGACGCGCACACCATAGGTGTTGGCGAGGCGTTCGGCTTCGTCTTTCAGGCGGGCGGCGTCGCGAGCCGCAAGCAACAGGTCGACGCCTTCCGCCGCAAGGCCGGTGGCGATGGCGAGACCGATGCCGACGCTGCCGCCAGTGATGGCGGCGCGCTTGCCGCGTAATCCGAGATCCATGATTGTGCCCCCCTTGATCGGATCATACTCACCGTCTCAGGGAATGACACTGTGGGCCAGGGCTCTGCCCCTGGACCCCGCTGGGGCGCTGCTCCCGGCTTAAGCGGTCGCGCGCTTGTCCTGGGGCGCGCCGGCGAGGCGGGCGCGAAGTGCGTGGAGCCATGCGCCGTCGAACATCATTTCGGCGCAGGGACCGCCCCGCTCGAAGTGGGGATGCAGGTCCACCAAAGGCGCGTTGGCGAAAATCGAGCGGTTGCCGGTGTCGAGGTAGGTCTCGGCAGGTGCGCCCTCGGCCAGGATGACGTCGTGGCCTTTAAGTTCGACGTGAAAGTATTCGATCACGTCGACATTGAGGCGGACGATGGTCTGGCCGTTGACAAGAAGTCCTACGGGGACGAGCAGGCCGCCGACGAAGATCGCGTGCTCGGGGCTGAGGCGAAGCTCACGCTTGGGCAAGCCGTCGCCGAGCGCGCCCGGAGCGATTGCGATCGGCTGGACCGAGCCGGGACAACGCGACACCGCCGGACGGAGGCGGCGATGACCGACCCATTTGACGCAGGCCGACCCGCCGCGCGCGAGCGCGACCCGCGTGCCGGCGGTGATGGTCTCAACCGCGACCTCGCCGTCGGATGTGGCGATCAGCGTGCCGCGCGCAAAGCAGGCGACGGTTTCGGCGATCTCGCCGCCGCTCGAGACGGCGATCGGGCTGGAGTGTCCGTCCTGACTAGAGACGCAGGCGACGGCATGGCCGCCATTCAGTTGCGCGGCGAACGCGCCGGCACGGTCGAGAAGGAGATCGTGGTGGGCGCCACCGGTCTCGGTGGGATTGGCGTAGCCGAGCGGATAGGTGTCGATGAGGTCGGTCGTGCCGCCGAGATTGGTGCCGTTCTCGAACGGCGTGCTGATGACATCAGACGTGATGCGGGTGCCGGACATGCGCGTCTCAATCGCTAACTAACGTCTCTTAACACAGACCTAACTGGTCTCCGAACGAAAACGACTTTGGCCTGTCGATTTCGGCCAGTAATGGCGCGCAACTACCGCGTTGTTAGGTCCATCTGTGCCGAGCGAAACCGACCTTCCGTTCTGCGGCCGAGCAAGGTCACGCAACGGTGACTTGTTGTTGTAACGGACTTACGTGAGACGCTTTCCTCACTGCGGTGAGGGCTGCGACCAGCTCCTCCCCGCACCGCCGAGGTGGCTGTCGGAGAAGGCAATGCATATCAGATATAGAAAGACGGCGATCGCTTGCGCCGCAACGCTGACGTCCATGGTGGTCGTTGAACAAGCCCACGCCGTCCCTGATCAGATACCAGGCGAGGGAGCCGTTCTCGGCAAGGTTCTACCGGTCATTCCAACCTGGCCCGCTCACGCCAGCGCTGGAACCAATGCGCCCGCCGTCAGCTCGGCGAAGGGCAGTGTGTTTACTCCGCTTGCCAGCACGCTGGTCGGCTCTATCACGCCGACGGCGGATGCCGACACGATCGGCATGTGGACGCCACTGGGCAGCTGGCCAGTTGTCGCCATCCACGCGAGCGTTCTGCCGAACGGCCATATCCTCACGTTCGGCACGCCAGTCGGCGTGTCGGAGCAGAACTCCCAGGCCTTTGACGATTGGGATCCGAGCCAGGGCCTCACAAATGCGGCTCACACCGTTACGCCCAATCCGACAC
>CAXUIA010000149.1:0-5910 GCA_964250835.1 uncultured Acetobacteraceae bacterium
CCCCTCATCCGCGCCCTCCGCGACGACCTGCCCGGCGCGCAGCGCACCGCGCTCATCCGCGCTCAGCCGAACGGCGACCCGTGGCTGCTCGTCGATGGCGCCAAGGCCACCACCACCGAGACCGCCTATGTCGACGGCGGACGGGTCATCCTGCGCACGCTGCGCCACGACGTCCGCCCCATGCAGCCCTCGCTGCGCGAGCGCATGATCCGGATCGCGGGCGATGCGATGACGGCCACCTCCATCACCGTGCTAAGCGACCGCGGCCACGGCACGCTGGACGCCGAGACGATGGAGCAGATTCTCAACGGCGCCCGCTCGATCGGCCGGCGCGTGATTGCCGATCTCGGGCACGTGGCATGCCCCGTGGAGCGCTTCCGCGGCTGCGATGCCCTGATCCGGGTGGCGGCCGGCACCGATCCAGAGGCCGAGGCCGAGCGTATCCGCGGCCAGGCCGACCTCCCCTGCGTCTTGCTGGTGCTGCAGGATGGCGGTCTCGCGTTCGCCGATCGCGACGGCACGCTGCTGCTCCCAGCGCCGGGATGGTCCGACCTCGCCACCGACTACACCAAGGTGGTCGCACTCTACGCCGCCGGCATGGCCGTCGGCCGCGGCTCGCGCGCCGCTTGCCGGATTGCGTGCGGCGCTATTCGGGCCGCAGCGCCGTCCTGAACGAGGCCGCGTAGAGCGGATCCTCCGCAGCCGCCAGCCGGTTCGCCGCCAAAGTCGCGAACTGGATCAGCAGCGCTCGACGTCGCGCTGGCGCTATTGGATGCGCGGGCGCGTGACGGAGAACCGCCGGCTCGCCCAGCACGCCGACGCAGGCCACGATCAGTCCGGCCTCATGCGGGATCAGATCGAGCGGAAACGTCTCGTCCACTGCAAAGAACAGCGCGTCGCAATACGCCCGATACTCCGGCCATTTCCCGTCGCTCAGGAAGTCGCGCACGCCGGACTTGACCTCGATACAGACAAAGCCGCCGTCCGGCCGCAGCGCGAGCAGATCGCAACGCCTCCCGTTCGGGATCGTCACTTCATGCAGGGCCGACCAGCCAAGCGTTGCGCAAAGGCGCGCTGCCTGCCTGCGAACGGCCGCCGATACGTGAGCGGCCGCACGGCCTTCGGCGCTCAAACCACCCGATCCGTTGCCTTCAGGCTCCGTCATCGGCAGGATACGTTGCGGTAGCGGTCTGAACGGCGTCCCGTTACAGTGTCCGCCGAAGAGTGTGCGATAGGTCGTTCTGTCGCAGACAGATAAGGGGCGGACGTGTCGTTTTCACGCAAACGGGTCATGGTAACGGGCGGTGCCGGCTTCCTGGGTTCTCATTTATGCGAACGGCTGGTCGCCATGGGGCACGACGTGCTGTGCGTCGACAACTACTTCACGGGCACCAAAGACAACCTCGAGCCGCTGCGCGCCTCCGGCCGCTTCGAATCCCTCCGCCACGACGTGACCTTCCCGCTCTACGTCGAAGTGGACCAGATCTATAATCTAGCCTGCCCCGCCTCGCCGATCCACTACCAGTTCGACCCCGTCCAGACCACCAAGACGAGTGTGGTGGGCGCCATTAATGTGCTCGGGCTCGCCAAACGCCTCAAGGCGACTGTGTTGCAGGCCTCCACCAGCGAAGTCTACGGCGACCCCAACGTCCATCCGCAACCGGAGACCTACCGCGGCAACGTGAGCCCGCTCGGTCCGCGCGCCTGCTACGACGAGGGCAAGCGCTGCGCCGAGACCCTGTTCTTCGACTATCATCGCCAGCACGACGTGCGGATCAAGGTGATCCGGATCTTCAACACCTACGGGCCGCGCATGCACCCCAACGACGGCCGGGTCGTCTCCAATTTCATCGTCCAGGCGCTGCGCGGCGAGCAGATCACACTCTATGGCGATGGCGGCCAGACACGCGCCTTCTGCTACGTCGACGACCTGATCGAGGGCATAATCCGCATGATGGAGACGCCGGCCGACGTGACCGGCCCGGTCAATCTCGGCAACCCGTACGAAATCCCGGTCCGCACGCTCGCCGAACGCGTCGTGGCGCTCACCGGCTCGCGTTCGACCATCGTCCATCGGCCGTTGCCCACCGATGATCCCATGCAGCGCTGCCCGGACATCACGCTTGCCCGACAGCTGCTCAAATGGGAGCCCACAGTCGATCTCGATGACGGGCTGAACCGCACGATCGCCTATTTTCGGCGTCTCCTCGGCAACCAATAAGGGATACACGATGCGTATCGCGATGATCGGCGGTGGCTATGTCGGCCTGGTCTCGGGCGCCTGCTTCGCGGATTTCGGCATCGACGTCGCTGTCGTCGAGGTCGATGCCGACAAGCTCTCGATGCTGCGCGCGGGCCGCATGCCAATCTACGAGCCGGGCCTCGACGGCCTCGTAGCCGAGGGCGTCAAATCCGAGCGCCTCTCCTTCGGCGACGACATACGCGCCGCGGTCGCCGGAGCGGAAGCCGTCTTCATTGCCGTCGGCACGCCGTCGCGCCGCGGCGACGGCCACGCCGACCTGACCTACGTCCTGGCCGCTGCCGAGCAGATCGCGCTCGCCCTCGACCACTACGCCGTCATCGTCACCAAGAGCACGGTCCCGGTCGGCACCGGCAAGCGGATTGCCGACATCATCCGCGCCCGACGCCCCGATCTGGAGTTCGACGTGGCCTCAAACCCCGAGTTCCTTCGCGAGGGCAGCGCCATCGGCGACTTCATGCGCCCGGACCGCGTCGTCATCGGCGCCGAATCCGATCGGGCGCGCGAAGTCATGTCGCGCCTCTACCGCCCGCTCAACCTGATCGAGACGCCGATCGTCTTCTCAGGCATCGAGACGGCCGAGCTGACGAAGTATGCCGCCAATGCCTTTCTCGCCATGAAGGTCACCTTCATCAACGAGATGGCCGACCTTTGCGAGAAGGTCGGCGGAGACATCCACCACGTCGCGCGCGCGCTCGGGCTCGACGGCCGGATCGGCCGCAAGTTCCTCCATCCCGGTCCGGGCTTCGGCGGCTCCTGCTTCCCCAAGGACACGCTGGCTCTCGCCCGCATCGCCGAGGAGGCCGGCAGTCCGTCCCGTCTCGTCGAGACCACGATCGCCGTCAACGAGCGGCGCAAGGCGCAGATGGCCGACCGCGTCGTCGCCGCGCTCGGCGGCTCCGCGCAAGACAAGCGGATCGCCGTGCTTGGCCTCGCCTTCAAGCCCGAGACCGACGATATGCGCGACAGCCCCTCGATCGCGATCGTCACCCGCCTGGCTGAGTACGGCGCCGACCTGATCGCCTATGATCCCGAATCAATGCACCAAGCTCGACGCGTCATGCCGTCCTCGCTCCGCTATGGCGCGGACGCGTCGGAAACCGTCACCGGCGCCGACGCGGTGGTCGTTGTCACCGAATGGAATGAATTCCGCGCCATCGCGCCCGCCCGCCTGCGTGACCTCATGCGGGGCAACGTCGTGGTCGACCTGCGCAACGTCTTCGACCCAATCGCCATGAAGAGCGCCGGCCTGCGCTACTCCTCGATCGGCCGCCCGAACGCACACGATGATCGCCACTAACAAGGACGGAGCTCCGCCCAAACCCCGCCAAGGGCCGGCCCTTTGGAACCTCACAAATAGGCATGCGCCTGGACGCCCGTCTCACCCCAGCGCGATCTGGCGCGCCAAGCGACGCGCCGTGCCAGCCGCCTGCGCCGCTTCGCTCACCGCCGCGGTGATCTCGTTCATGTTGTCGTTAATTCCGACCACGCTTGCCGCCGTCCGTTGCATGTTCAGCGACAGGTCTTGCGTGACCGCGCTCTGCTCCTCGACGGCGCTCGCGGTCCCCGTCACGTAGTCGCGGACCGTGTCGATCGATTTCTTGATCACACCTAAAGCCGCCACGACGTCATCGGACACGACGCGAAGCGATGTGATTTCCTGCGAGATCTGGTCGGTGGCGCTCCGTGCCTGCGACGCCAGGTTCTTGACTTCGCTCGCCACCACGGCGAAACCCTTGCCGGCCTCGCCGGCGCGCGCCGACTCGATCGTTGCATTCAGCGCAAGCAAGTTGATCTGCCCGGCGATGCTTCGGATTAGCTCGACCATCCCCTCCATTGACTTCGACGCGGCGCTCAGACGCTGCGTCGCATCGTCGGCAAGCTTCGTCTCGGCATGCGCAGTATCGGTCGCCGACTTAGAGCGCACCATCGTATCAGCGAGCTCGCGCACCGAAGAGGCAAGCTGCTCGGTGCTCGCCGCCATGATCTGAACGCCGCTCGTCGTCTCGCTCACCGACATTGCTGCCGCGCACGCCTGCTCCGTGGAACGTCCGATCGCACCGTCGATCTCGCTGAAATTGTGGTCGAGATCCTTGACCGACTCCGCCATTTGGGTGACGTCGACGGCATACTTGACCACCTTCGTGAGCCTGCCCGCGAGATCAAAGATCGGGTTGTAGGATGCCTGGATCCAAACCACTTTCCCGCCGCGTCCGATCCGCTTGAAACGCGCCGATTTGTATTCTCCGCGTCTCAGTTCCGCCCAGAAATCGAGGTAGTCCTGGCTCGAGCGATATTCGGGCTCCACAAAAATCCGGTGATGCTGACCGACCACGTCCGCGAGCTCATAACCCAGCAGATTGAGGGACTTCTCGTTTGCCGTTCGAATCGTTCCGTCGACATCAAACTCGATCACGGCATTAGACCGATTGATGGCAGTCACCTGGCCCAGCAAGTCCATATGCAGGGTCTTTTCGGCAGTCACGTCACTCGCGATCTTGACCACTCTTATCGGCTTTCCGTCGCTCCCAAGAACCGGGCTGTAGGAGCCTTCAATCCAGACCTCGCGCCCGCCCTTGGCGATCCGCTTGAACTGCGCCACACGATGCCCGCCAAGCCGGAGCGATTGCCAGAATTCTGAATATGCAGGACTTTCTCTCGCGGTCTCCTCGACGAACATCCGATGGTGCTTGCCTTTGACCTCCTCGAGGTCATAACCCATCAACTTGAGAAACACCTCGTTCGCGTCGAGCACCACTCCATCCAGATCAAACTCGATCATCGCGAGTGATCGCCTGACCGCGGCCAGCGTGGCGGACGTGATGTCAAGCTTCCGGTCGAATAGATGGGCCAGCATTGGGGATACCTCGAAATGCCTCGACAGCCCCTTCGGCTGGCTGTCCGATCCCAAACGTACCCTCGAACGATGAACGCCCGATGAAGAAGGCCTCCCGTTCAAACCACATTCCTGTTCATCCTCCCTTAACCTTGGTCGAGCCACAAACTGCGCCTAAAGAGCAGAGATGCACGGCATGCCGCGTGAATTGCGCAAGGTGGTGTTCTCCGACGAGGAAGTCTTACAGGCCGTTCAGAGCTACGCGCGCATGACTCCGAACCTACTGCCGCAGGGCAGCGTCATCAGCGCTGAGGTCTTGGCCTCGCCCGACCTCAGACTGTCGGCGTCAGTCAAGATGAACTACGGCAACGCCATGCGTCAGGCCAGTTTTGATCTCACGACACGGGACACAGTTGAGTTGCTCATCCGGGCCTGTCTCGAAAACAACATCCCGATCCCCCGCCGCGCCGAGAAGCATCTCGGTCTGGTCGAGGGCGAACTCGCTCTCGTTATCCACATCTCCACCGAGTTTGCCGAAGAGCCCAACGTCTCCCGTTCCAAGCCGCGGTTAGTGTCCTGACCCATTAACCGCCGGCTGCAACATCTCGCCGTCGAACCCGTTGGACCTGCTCGGGAGGGCGGTCGTGGCCAACGGCACCATCATTGTCACCGGCGGAAGTCGCGGCATCGGGCGCGCCGTGTGCACGCGTCTGGCCGCCGATGGTTATGCTATCGCGGTCAACTATGCGCGCGACGAGGCAGCGGCCATGGCGGTGGTCGACCAGATCGCGGCAAGCGGCGGGCGGGCGCACCC
>CAXUIA010000149.1:5920-6299 GCA_964250835.1 uncultured Acetobacteraceae bacterium
CGCGATCGAGCAGATGTTCGACGAAGCCATCCGCGCCCTCGGCCCACTCGCGGGCGTGATCAACAACGCCGGGATCATCGGCCGTGTCGCGCGCGTCGACGAACAATCGGGCGCCGACCTGCAGCGACTGTTCGCCGTCAACGTCTTTGGCTCCATCCTCTGCGCGTCCGCCGCCGTTCGCCGCCTGTCGTCCCGCCATGGCGGCCTGGGCGGCGTGATCGTCAATCTCTCGTCGGTCGCGGCGCGCCTGGGCGGCGCCGCCGGCATGGCATCATACGCGGCCACGAAGGGCGCCGTTGAAAGCTTCACCCGCGGGCTCGCCAACGAGGTCGGGGCCGAGGGCATCAGGGTCAACGCGGTCGCCCCCGGCGTCATAGAA
>CAXUIA010000150.1:0-3918 GCA_964250835.1 uncultured Acetobacteraceae bacterium
CAACAGCACGCTGCCCGCCTCGGCGATGGCGGTACCAGTGGCGACGTGGGCGGGAGTGGTAGCAATCGCGGTCGTGGTGCCGGCCGGTGGAGCGTTGAAGAAGCCGAACCGGAAAGCCTCGGCGAGGATTGGCGCGACCTGGGTGTTGAGGACCGCGCGCGCAATCGTGCCGTCTTGGACGGCGGCCAGGAGGGGAGCGCCGAAAGAGGTGTTTTCGGGCTGCTCGTTGTCCGTGCCCGCGAGTGCGGCGGAGATATCGTGGACGGCCCCGTAGTCGGACATCACGAGACCTTTGAAGTTAAACGAGTTGCGCAGGACATCGGTCAGAAGCGAATGGCTCTGGCAGCTGTAGAAGCCGTTGACCGATGAGTAGGCGCACATGATTGCGGCAGCACCCGCGTCGTCGATCGCGGACTGGAACTGCGGCTGGTAGATCTCGTGCAAGGTGCGCTGCGAGGCCACGACATCGTCGGCCTGAGTGTTGCGGTTGGTTTCCTGGTTGTAGGCGTCGAAATGCTTCGTCTCGGACTGCACGTCTTGGCTCTGCATGCCCATGATCATGCTGTCGCCGATCTGACCTGTCAGTTTTGGATCTTCGGACAGGCTTTCGAACGTCCGGCCCCAACGCGGGTCGCGATCGATGTTGATGGTTGGACCGAGATCGGCGGCCGAGCCTTTGGCCGACTGCTCCGCGCCGATGACGATGCCGTATTGCAGGGCAAGCGATCGGGAGAAGGTCGAGGCAAGAGCGATGTCGGCCGGAAGCTGGGTGACGTCGGTCAACTGGTCCGCGACACCCTCGGGACCATCCTCGTAGCCAAGGGCGGGGATACAGAGCCTCGCGTTGCTGGCTATGTAGAAGACGTACGGTTGGTTCGAACCATTGCCTTGAACAAGGGCAATCTCGTCGGCGATCGTCATCTTTTGCATCAGCATGTTGACGCGCGATGAGATCGACAATGTTGGGTTCAGCCATGGGCAGTCGGCTGGGTTGCCGACCGGACCGGCAGCTAAGGCAGTTCCGATTGGCGCGAGCGCTCCGGACGATGCCAGAGCCACAAGGAGGGCACTGGTGGAGACGCCGGTGTGACGGCGCGGGTTTGTAACCGGTCGATGATCGAAACTGTCCTGGCGTGCCATTTTGGCCGACGCCTCCCTGCTGTTTTGCCGCACGTTAACAGGGATTAAGGGTTTGCACAGACTAACGTCGTAGGAGTGGAGTCACAGGTCTGTGAGCTATTGGAGTTCGAACGGTTCCTAAGCGGCCGGCCGAGACTTGCCTCCTTTAGCAACGGCCTTGTTAAGCCTCCGACTGAGGAACGCGGTGACGGCTACTTCGTCCGCAGTCAATGCGTGATCAGGATGCTCGAGCGTGGCCTCGGCGCGTTCGGCCAATCCTTGCATAAGGCTGCCATCAAGATAACCATCGAAGATTGCAGGATGGATATAGCATTTCCGGCAGATCGCCGGCGTGTTCCCGAGCATTTTCGAAACGGCTTCAACGGCGCGGAGGCCGTTCTTTTTGGCCTTGGCCTGATTGTCATACTTTTCAAGATCACTCAGCGCGAGGGCTGCCAGGTTTGTCGCGGCCCACGTGCGGAAATCCTTCGCGGTGATGTCCTCGCCGGTGACGTCGCTGAGGTAGTCGTTGACGTCGTCCGATCCGATGCTGTGCAGCTCGCCGTCATCGTCCCTATATTGAAATAGGTTCTGACCGGGCAGATCTTGGAGTTTGGTCACAACGTTGGCAATACGTCTGTCTTGCAGCTCGATATGTTGCTGGATCCCGTGTTTTGCCCGGAAATCGAGCACCAGCTTCGAACCTTTAATTCGCGCATGACGGTTGCGCAGAGTGGTCAGGCCAAAACTGCTGTTTTCCCGGGCATATTCCTCGTTGCCGACCCGAGCCAAAGACTTCTCGAGTAACCGGATGACTGTGGCAATAACCTTGCGACGCCCGAGGCCGTGAGCTGCGAGATCATGCTCAACAGCCGCGCGGATGGCGGGGAGCTTTTCACCGAAGACGAGCATGTGCGCGTATTTGGCTTCGTCGCGCACTTCGCGCCAACGCGGATGGTAGCGATACTGCTTGCGGCCGCGAGCGTCGCGCCCGGACGCCTGCAAGTGGCCGATCGGATCGGCGCAGATCCATACGTCACGGTAGGCGGGCGGGATGGCGAGCTTCCGGATACGCGCAATCTCCTCCTCGTCGGTGATCTCGTTGCCCTTCGGGTCGCGATAGAGAAAACCCTCGCGTTGCGGTTCACGGGTGATGCCGGGCTTGTCATCGCTCACGTAATGCAGCTTGGCCGCACGGGCAGACGCGCGCCACTGCGCTTCTTTTGCTTCGGTCTCGGTATCGGTCACTTGGTCTTGGTCCTCGCCGGCGGCGGATCGCCGATGGTCGCAAACATCTGCCTGCGTGTTGCGGTTCCCAACGCCGTCGGCGCCGTCACTTTCCCCCGTCCTCGTCGAAGCGGAGGATCGCTGTGTCTTGAGGCACGTGCAACGGCGATCGATTGGCGGTATCGGGCGTTGCGCTGGCTAGCGGCTGTTGTGGGTGAATTGGGGAAAACGGGTGCTGACGCGTCGCGGGTTTGGAGTAGGCGCGTGCGCGACCGTTGGGCTCGGACGTTCCGCATGGGCGGCCACCGAGGAGGCGATTGCGGCGATCGAGCAGCGGGCTGGCGGGCGGCTCGGCGTGTTTGTTCTCGACACCGGGTCGGGACGGACGCTGGCGCACCGGGCGGACGAGCGGTTCCTGCTGTGCAGCACGTTCAAGGGCGTGCTGGCGGCAATGGTGCTGTCGCACGTGGATGCGGGCCGGGAATCGTTTGCGAACCTGGTGACGTATGGGCGCAAGGATCTGGTCGGGCATTCGCCGATGACGCGAGCGCATGTGGCGGGAGGCCGGCTCGACGTGGGAACATTGTGCGCGTCGATCGTTCTGTTCAGCGACAATGGTGCGGCGAACTTGCTGATGGCGCGGATGGGCGGCCCGGTGGCGCTGACGGTTTACGTGCGCGGACTTGGAGACGTGACCACGCGGTTCGACCGCTATGAATTGGACGCGGGCGTCCGGTCGGGGGCGCTGGACACGACGACGCCTCGGGCGATCACGACGACGGCTGGGACGATCCTACTTGGGCAGGCTCTGCGGGAGGCGTCGCGGGCGCGGCTTGAGGGGTGGATGGCGGCGGCTCGAACGGGGCTGCCGCGTTTGCGAGCCGCGTTTCCGAGGGACTGGATGGCCGCCGACAAGACAGGGACCGGGGACGGAGAGTGCAACGACTATGCAATCGTGCGTCGGGCGGGACGGGCGCCATTGCTGATGGCGGCCTATCATGATGCTCCAGGGACGGACCTGGCGCCGCAGGAGCGAGTGTTGCGTGAGGTTGGATCAGCCGTCGTGGGGTGGGCGGGCGCGTAGGTCGCGTGCGGCGGCGACGATGCCAGCGTTGTCCGCGGCCGTGTTGCCGCTGGGGAGGAGGTCGACGTCCTCCAAGCCGATGCGCGTGGAAAGGCGGCGCCGGAAAGCATGGGTGACGAGTGGCCATGCGCTGGCTTCAGTGCCGTGGAGAAGGACGGGACGCTGAACATCGTGGCGGGACAGGAAAGTCAGGATGTCGTCGGCCTGCCGCAGGGCGCGGGCGGGGTCCTGGTCGGAGAGCTCGATGAGGATGCGGAGCGGGCGGACGGTGGTGCGCAGGCTGAGCAGACGTTCGGCGTCCTCGATGCTGTCGAGGCCGGCTTCGATGTTGACGCCGCGCCTGAGCAGGCAAGCAATGGTCGCGGGAGCGTGGTCTTCAGAAAGGTTGACGGAGGCGTAGTCGGGGAGGTCTTGCCAGCTTTCGATAGCGGCCTCGGTCTTGGCCGCGGCGCCTTCGATCCAATGGCCGGTGCTGACGCCGATCAAGG
>CAXUIA010000150.1:3928-6250 GCA_964250835.1 uncultured Acetobacteraceae bacterium
GCCTGGAGGGTTCGGCTCATGGGGTCGTGGGCGAGGGTCTCGCGGCCGGCCTGATCGCGTGGGTGGATATGCAGCTCGGCGGCGCCGGCGGCAATGCAGGCAGCACTGTCCCGGGCGATCTGATCGGGGGAAAGCGGGAGGTTCGGGTGGTGGCTCGGAGGACGGGCGCCGTTCAGGCAGGCCTGGACGATCATGAACAGAACTCCATGCGCCGTAGTGACGGTCGGCTCGGGTCCGGCTGCTCAGGCCAGAGAGGCGATCGCGTGCGGTTCTCAACGCCGCCGGAGACTGCCGGCACGGCGCGCTCGAGGCAATCGCCCGAAGCGGGCGCGCGTGGCGGAGTTCCCGAGCGCGGTGTCGGGTCCAGCTTGAGGAACCGGAACGGTGTCGGCCATGTCCGGCTGTCGCGCGTAGCGGCGCGGCGCGCGAACGCAAGAGAGGCATGTTGACGACGTTCAAGCCATTGAGCATGCGCTGGAGTTCGGGCGTCCTTGTGGAGAGCACGTGACGACGGACCAGCTTCCCTTTGAGGTGTTTTGCGGCGTGCAAGCCGACGCCGAAGCTCTAGCCGGAATGCGCGAAGCTAAATTGCGTCGTCTGCGGTTCCGACGCCCGCCCGCGCGCGACCGCCGTCATGGCCAGCCCGCCGATTTCCTCACGCCCGCCATAATCTCCGAGTTCGACATCCCCGACGCTCCGCCCGTCTCGTCGAACGAGTATGGTGGCCCATTCACCGCCGAAATCCGGGCGAATCCCGACAAGCTCTGTCTCGACGTCGGTGCAGGACTCCGCCGGTCTTGCTTGGCCAACGTGGTCAACACGGAGATCTATCCGTCCATCAGCACCGACGTGCTATGCGTGGGCGAGGATCTTCCTTTCGAAAGCGACCAGTTCGACTACGCCATCTGCGCCGCCGTTCTGGAGCACACGCGCCGCCCCTGGGATGTGGCGCGCGAAATCTGTCGCGTTCTGAAGCCCGGCGGCCAAGTGCTGGTGGACTTCCCGTTCCTGCAGCCGGTGCATGGTTATCCGCACCACTACTTCAACGCGACGCCGGACGGCTGCACCAGCCTATTCAGGCCGTTCTGCGACATCGTCTCGTCCGAGATCGGCGACAACAATCATCCAATTCAGGCCTTGCACTGGCTGCTGCGTGACTGGTGCAACGGCCTGGACGCTTGCTCGGCCGAACGGTTCGTCAACCTGACCGTGGCTGATCTGCTTTCGAGCCCTCCAGACCAGCAGCTCGCAGCGCCTTACTGCACCGCGCTCACGGAGCAGGCCCTGAGAACCATTCCGGCCGGATCGACCACCATCGCACGCAAGCGAGCGGTGGTGGTCGTCGAACCTGACCCGGACGCCCTCAGATGCCGCATCGACGCGCTTGAGACCGAAGTCCGGCTGTTGCGTGGCTCGCGTTCCTGGCGCCTCACCGCTCCCGTGCGGGCGATGGCTCGGCTCCTGGGCCGGAAGTCGTAAGGAGTTCACGCGCCAGCCTGCACCTCAGTCGGGCGCTAGTGCGACGGCGACGCCGCCGGGGCCGGTCAGCTCAGCTTCGATCTGGATGCCGATGACAAGCCATTGGCCGTTGATGTCGGCGAGCAGGGGAGCGCCGCTGGTGCCTCGGGTCGCGGCGCAGTTGTGCTGGATGAGGCCGTTGCCTGCGCTGATGAAGCGGCAGTCGGGATCGGCGAGGATACGCTCCTGACGGTCCTGGCCGTAGCCGCCGAGCATGAGGCGAGTACCTGGTGGCGGCAGATGGTTGGCGACGTGAAGCGTGGCCCCGATCGTGGTGATGGGGTGGTCGAGTTTGATGAAGGCCCGATCGAGACGGGCGGTCGCGCGCTCATCGGTCGGGTTGTAGCCGGGCGGGATGGGCAGTGCGGTGGCGCGGGCATGGGCCACGTAGACGTCGAGATGTTCGCCGGGGAGGAAATGAACCTCGTGGGGGCGGATGAAATGAAACACCTGGGGCAGATAGAGGCAGTGAGCGGCGCTCGCGACGAGGTCGGGGGCGAGCATGAAGCCGGTGCAGCGCTCGGCAAACTCGGTCTGGACGCGGCCGAGGGCGCGCCAGGGCAGTTGGGTGCGGTCGACCTCCACCCGCTTGGCGTTTGGGCCGAGGCCGGGAAGCGGCTGGGCGTGGGCGACGCCGGCGGCGAGAACGATGATGGCGAGGCTTCTCATCGGCGGGTGCTCGCGGTGTAGAGCGAAAGGGCGAGGTGGTGGCCCGTGGAGTAATCGAGTCCGTCGATCTCGGCGAGCTTTCGGGCGGGGACGGTGAGTGCGGCGTGGAAGGCGGGTTCGGCGCGTTGGCCGATG
>CAXUIA010000151.1:0-6211 GCA_964250835.1 uncultured Acetobacteraceae bacterium
CGCCGACCGGATCACCATCCTGTTCTGCGGATCAAAGAAGTCGCTCGCCACCGGCGTCCCGATGGCCAAGGTCTTGTTCGCCGGCAAGCTCGTCGGATTGGTCGTGGTGCCGCTGATGATCTTTCATCAGATGCAGTTGATGGTATGCGCGCTCATCGCGCGCCGTCTCGACCCAGGCGGGACCGGTGTCGTTCCTGACAATGCAACCAGACTGAACCACTAGCACGGTCGAGGCGCAGTCAACGATCCAACCTGACCCTTCCAGTCAGGCCAAGCAGCGCTAATCCAGCAAAGCAACGTCGAGCAGACGCTCGATGACCTCAGGCTCCTGCGCCCCCGCGATCGCCATCTTCTCGCCAAGCAGAAAGCAGGGCACGCCATTGATCCCCAGCCGGTGCGCGCGCAAGTTTTCGCCGTGCACCTCGTCCACCATGTCCGGACCGGCAAGCACCAATCGTGTCGCCGCCGGATCGACGCCGAACTCCGCACCCAAGCTCGCCAGCACCTGCACGTCGCCGATATCGCGTCCCTCCGCGAAGTGAGCGAGAAACAGCGCGTCGACCACCGCTCCCGCAAGTCCGCTCCCCTGACGCGCGGCAAGCCGAACCAGCCGCTGCGCGTCCCCGCTCGACGGTGTACGCGTAATCCGGTCAAACCGAAACGGCACCCCCTCGGACGCGCCGAGCTCGGTTATCTGCCCGTAAAGACGGCGGCTTCGTGCCTCGCTGCCAAACTTCCGCGTCACATAATCAGACCGCAGCATCCCCGTCCGCGGCATGTCGGGGTTGAGCAGGAAAGGCCGCCAGACGATCTCGACCAGCGCGTCCGACCGGCGACGGACCGCCCGCATCAGCCGGCGTGTCCCGAGAAAGCACCAGGGACAGATCAGGTCGAAGGCAACCTCGATCACCACCCGAGCCCGGACGTTGGCGAGCATATTCACACACGACCTCTAGCCGGGCGCAGGCCGCGCGTCACCATTTGCACGAGGGTTGTCCACACGCATCGCTCCCGCCACTCTCCCGACACGGGAGAAACGCAGTGGATCAAGGCGCACGCAGCTCCGAGGAACGTTTTGCGACCTACGTCGCCACCCTCGGCCGAGGCCAGGGACGGTCGCGTGCGCTGACGCGCGAGGAAGCGCGCGATGCCTTCACTCTCGCCCTCGACGGCGGCGCCGACCCCCATCAGCTCGGCGCTTTCCTGATGCTGCTCCGCTATCGCGGCGAGGACCCCGACGAGATGACCGGCCTGGTCGAAGCCGCCCGCTTGGTGATCGGCGCGTTCTCCGGTCCTCGTCCCGATCTCGACTGGCCATCCTACGGTTCGGGCAAGACGCGCGGCGCGCCATGGTTCCTGCTTTCCGCCCTGGCGCTTTCCCAAACCGGCGTAAGCATCTTCATGCACGGCACCAACGAGTTCACCGGCGGCATCACCGTCGAACGCGCACTCGCCGCTCTCGGCCGTCCCGCCGCGGCGTCACCCGCGGAGGCGTCAGCTCACCTCGTGCGCGATCGCTTCACCTTTCTTCCACTCGCCGCCCTCAGCCCGCCGATGTCGCACCTGATCGGCCTGCGCCGCCTCCTCGGCCTGCGCTCTCCCGTCAACACGGTGGCCAGGCTGCTCAATCCGGCAAATGCCGCGTCATCCGTCGATGGCGTCTTTCACCCGCCCTACATCACGCTCCATCTCGCCGTCGCCCAACGCTTGAACGGCCGTATTCTCGTCCTGAAGGGCGGCGGCGGCGAAGCCGAGCGCCCGCCGGCCAAACCCGTCACCGTCCACCGCTACGATCCTGAGGCGGGCGCCGACGAACTCCTGCTTCCCTCCGTCATCGAAGCCGCGCCGCGCGCCACCGACACACCGCAGCGCCTCGTCGATGTCTGGGAGGGACGCGACACCGATCCGCTCCCCGTTCGCACCGTCGTGGGCACGATCGCGATGGCATTGCTCGCTCTACGCCGCGATCTCGACGTCGTGCAGGCCGACCAGGAAGCCGAACGGATCTGGCTGGCTCGTTAGCAAGGCGAGGGCTTTGCCCCCGACCCGACTGCGGCCTCGGCCCCCGATCCGGCTTAGCGTGCCAGCAGCCCGACCTGACGGCGCCGGAACCACTGCGACGACACCGGCTGGTAGAGCACGAACAGAAAGACCCCAAACACGATCAGCCGCAGCCAAAGCGGATCGACCAGCGGCGAGGTCGCAAACGCGAACACCAGCGCGAGTGCGCCCACGACCGCGTAAAGCGTCCGTCCCAGGTCCCAGCCCGAAAGCACCAGCACGCCGGCGATGAACTCAAGCACGCTCGCCAGGAACAACACCGCGTGACGTGTCACCGGCGGCACCGGATCACCCGGCAATGGCAACGCGAGCAGTGGCCTGTGCACCGACAAATGGATCGCCCCGGCCAGGCCAAGCACAGCAAGCAGGATGATCAGGATACCCACGATTGTCACACCGAGCGGTCTTTGCATTCTTTGCTTCCTCCCCGAACCCATCCTGAACCCGAGAGCACGGCAGAAACAAGGTCAGACTCAGCGGGGCCTCGCATCACCGGCGAGGCTCCGCAGATCAACCGCGTCCGCCATGCGCGCGTAACCCCCATCATTCAGATGCAGGTGATCGCCGCAATCATACCGAGCCGACAGACGCGTCGGGTCAGCCGGATCCCGAACCGACGCATCGAAGTCGATCACGCCGTCGAATATCCCGCCCGACCGTATCCAGTCATTGACCACCTCGCGCACCCGTTCGCCCGACGCGCTGTAGTATCCAGGCAGCAGCGATCCCGCGAACGGCGTCAGTGTCCCACCGATCACCCGAACGCCGCGCGCGTGCGCCCGGGCGACAAGTGCCCGCATTCCGGCAATGATCGCATCCGCGCCCGCATGAGCCCCGCCGATGTCGTTGATCCCTTCGAGCAGGATCACCGTGCGCACGTTTGGGACCGACAGCGCGTCGCGGTCAAACCGCGACAGGGCCGATGCGCCATAGCGCGGCTCGCTTTGCGTCAGGATGCGATTGCCGGCGATGCCAGCATCGACCACCCCGAGCGACGACCGGGCTGCCGCCAGTCGCGTCGCCAGTTGATCCGGCCAGCGATGGTCGTGATCCGGCCGTGATCCATAGCCGTCGGTGATGCTGTCGCCGAATGCGACCACGGTGTCCGCACCCAGATGCGCGACGTCGATCTCGGTCACGAACAGCCTGGCCGAACTGCTTTTGGCTCCTGCCAGCACGGCCGCGCCGGTCACGTCGCCGCGCGCCAGCAACGCCGTCGCCAGCCCCTTCAGGTGAACCGTTGCCCGGCCGTGCACCACGAACAGGCTCACATCCACCATGCCGAGCGACGTCAACGACAGGAGTGCGGGATCGCTGACCGCCTCTCGGCCCGCCGCGATCGTGACCGACCGGCCGCCGCCGAACGTGATCGCCGTCGGTCCCACCGCGAGCGGCCCGTGACGCGCCACCCGAGCATCCCCGATCACCAGCGGCCGGTCCGACGCGTTCGACAGCCGGAGGCGGAGCGCATCCCCGCCAAGCGACAGCCGCATCGTCGCCCGGACCGTCAAGCCGTCGAGCGCCTGGCCCGACATGGTAGGGTCGGCGCCCCAACTGCCAACCCAGCGCGTCTGTCCAAAGGCCGCCGCTGAATTGAGCGCGAGTGCCAGTCCCACGGCCCGCGTCAGGACCCCCAAAACGCCCCGGCAATGTCCTGCTGCAGCCCGGTGAATTCGAGCTGCATCCAATCAAGGAACTCGTGCAGACCGCGCACAATGATGTCGGTGATCGTCTGGTTCTCGAGCGCCGCCATGATTTTATCAATGCGCTCCAGCGGCCGAGCGCTCGCGCGTAGTCCGTATTCCGACCGCAACTGAGTCAATTGGTCGTGCATAATCCGTACGCAGCACGGCAACGAGCGGGGAAAACCATGCGTCAGCAGCAGGAAACCGGCAATCGATCCCGGTGTCATCGCCGCGTTCGTGGTGCGACGATAGGCATGATACCCTGCCGCTGAGCGAAGCACCGTGTTCCACTGGCTGATATCAACCGCCGAGCCCACCGAGGCAGCCTCAGGCAGCAGCGTGTGATATTTGATGTCGACCAGCCGCGTAATCTGGTCCGCTCGCTCGATGTGCTTGCCGAGCGCGTAAAAACACCAGCCCTGGTCCCGAAAGAACGTTCCCTCCGTTATCCCGGTATGCGTCTGGCACTCGAGCCGCAGCATTGTGCACAGTCCGCCCACGCGCGACGTTTGCAGATCGTCCGGCTCCAGTGCGCGCAGCCGATTGTAGAAGATGTTGACGTGCGACCACATCTCGGTCGAGATCAGCGGCCGAAGCGTGCGTGCGTTCTCTCGCGCAGCGGTGATCATCCGCACGATGGAGGTCGGATTGTTGCGGTCCAGAACGTAGAAGTTAATCACGTTCTCGGCCGTGGCCACATCGTGAAACTTGAAGAAACGCGCCTCGTCCGCATTGATCTGGACGATCGAATGCCATCCGCGCGCATCACCGCCAGTGCGCATGAACGTCTCGGTCACGTCGATGATGCGAGCCAGGTTCTCGATCCGCTCCATGTATCGCGCGAGCCAGTTGATGCTTTCCGCGTAACGCGACAGCAGATGCGGCGTGCGCGTCTGACCTGGCGTCATCGGCGCAGCACCCAGGTGTCTTTCGACCCACCGCCTTGCGAGGAGTTGACCACCAACGATCCACGCTTGAGCGCTACCCGCGACAGCGCACCCGGAAGCACCCAGGTCGACTTGCCCGTCACCGCGAAGGGCCTCAGATCGACATGCCGGGCCGCAATCCCTTCGTCGCACAGCGTGGGTGCGACCGACAGCCGGATCATCGGTTGGCTGATGTAGTTGGCTGGATCGGCTTTGAGCTTGACGCGGAACTCATCGAGTTCCTGCCGGGTCGCGTGCGGCCCGATGATCAGCCCGTATCCGCCCGACTCCCCCACCGGCTTGACCACCAGCTCTTGGAGATGCGCCAGAGTATAGGCAAGCCCGTCCGCCTCGCCGCAGATGTGAGTTGGCACGTTCTCGATCACCATCTCCTCGTCGAGGTAGTAACGAATGATGCGTGGCATGTAGGCATAGATCGCCTTGTCATCCGCGACCCCGGTGCCCACCGCGTTCGCGATCGCGACACCGCCTCGGCGCCACGCATCAACCAGCCCACGCACTCCAAGCACGCTATCGGGCCGGAACACGTCCGGATCCAGAAAATCATCGTTCAGCCGGCGATAGATCACGTGCACTGGCCGCAATCCGGCCACCGTCCGCATCGAGACGCGGCCGTCCGTGACCACCAGGTCACGCCCTTCGACCAGCGGCACGCCCATCTCGCGAGCCAGGAACACGTGCTCAAAATAGGCGGAGTTGTAAATTCCGGGCGACAGCAGCACCAGTTGCGGATCGGGCACGTGCTCCGGCGCCAGCTCCACCAGTGCCTGCCGCAACCGCGCTCCGTAATCGTCGACGGGCCGCAGATCCGCTTCGCTCGCCAGGTCCGGCAGCGCCCGAAGCATCATGTGCCGGTTCTCGATGACGTAGGAGACACCCGACGGCGTGCGGACGTTGTCCTCCAGCACCAGGAAACGCCCGTTCTCGTCGCGCACGATGTCAATCCCGCTCACATGCGCATAAACGCCGAGCGGCACGTCAAACCCGATCATCGCCCGCTGGTAGTTTAGATTGCCCTCAACCAGCTCGCGCGGCACCACACCGTCGCGCAGGATCCTGCCTTCGTGATAGATGTCCCAGAGGAACAGATTGATCGCCGCCACGCGCTGCTTGACGCCGCGATCGACGATGTCCCATTCGCGTGCCGACAGCACGCGCGGGATCAGGTCGAACGGAAGGACCCGGTCGATGGCGTCGCGGTCCGAATAGATCGTGAACGTGATCCCGAGGTTGAACAGTTCAGCCTGTGCGAACGCCGCCCTTCGCTTGAGCTCCGCCAGATCGAACTGCCCGAACCGCTCCTTGATTGTCGCCACGCTGGTATCGGCTGAGCTCGACGCATACTCGCAGTAGAAATCGCCGTTCGGATACGAGCTGAACAGTCCGGATGATTGCGATTGCGATTGCGACTGCCCGCTCATGACACGTTCCTAGACATCTCGTCGGCCGGTATACTCGCCTCTCCAGCGGGCTAGGCAAATCCTAGGCCGTTTGTGCGCCGCGCACACACCGCTACCC
>CAXUIA010000152.1:0-4290 GCA_964250835.1 uncultured Acetobacteraceae bacterium
GGGCAGAGATAACCGCCCGGCCAGTCGGCGACCGGGGTGGTCGGCGATGGGTTGGGGAAGAAATTGGGCACGCAGCCGAGATGGGTGCAGATGCCGACCAGCACGCCGTAGGAAGGCGAGATCGAGCGGTGCCAGTTCACGGCGTAGGCGGGCTGCTGATAGGCCTCGGACGCGGGATCGAGCAGCTCCTTGGTGAAGTTGGGATCCTGCAGGCGGAGGATCTGCTCGTCGGTGCGATGGAGGATGAAGATCGGCTTGCCGCGCCAGATCACCGACATCTGGGTGCCGGGAGCGAGATGGGTGAGGTCGACGTCGACCGTCTCCTCGTCGGCCGAGGCGGAGACGGGCGGCGCCATGCTGTCGATGAACGGCCAAAGGAAGGCGCCGATGCCGACGGCTGCGACCGATCCCGCCAGGAGCGTCATGAATTCGCGACGCTTGACGTGATCATGGCCGTGTTCCTGCTCGTCGTCCGACATCTCGTGGTGTGACCTTCCGCGCTCGTGCGCGCAGGACATACGCGGTCAGGTGAGAGGGTGGAAGACGCCCGAGCTGCCCCGGTCGGTCTCGACGGTGCCGGCGGTGCGGTCGACACGCAGTTCGAACAGGCGCGGCAAGACGCGAACGGCGTTGTGGGCCGCGCCCATGCAGGCCTGAGTGGGGCGCTCAAAGACGTCCATGGTCGTCGCGTTCGGCGGATCGTTGCCGTGGATGTTGATCAGCAGGCAGCTTTTGGCGACGTCGGTGAGGTGGTCGCGCTCGATCATGTCGTAGAGGTGGGTGGTCATGGCGTAGTCGCTCTGCCAGTTGACTGGCGTGCCGAAAATCTGGTCGGAGAGGCGCTGGACACCGTTGCGCTGGCTGGCGACGGCCGCGATCACCAGCACGACGAGCAGGCCGATCCGGCGCCACAGACGGCCGGGCGAGACGCGCGTGGGCGGCGCGGTGAGACGGCGGCGCCGCAGCGCGAGCGCGCGGTCGGCGTCCTGCTCGTCGTCCTTGAGGGTTCGGCTCAATCGAGCAGCTCTTCGTGCCAGGTGCGTCCGTCGCGCTCGATCAGCGCGATGGACGCGGTGGGACCCCAACTGCCGGCGGCATAGGGCTTGGGGTGCTCGGGGCTGTCGCGCCAGGCGTCCAGGATCGGCTCGACCCAGGTCCAGGCGGCCTCGACCTCGTCGCGCCGCATGAAGAGCACCGAATTGCCGCGGACGGTGTCCATCAGCAGGCGCTCGTAGGCGTCGGGAAAGCGGGTGGAGAAGGCTTTTTCAAAGCTGATGTCGAGCTTGGCCGGACGCAGGCGCAGGCCGCCGGGGCCGGGATCCTTGGTCATGACAACCATCTGGATGCCCTCGTCGGGCTGCAGGCGGATGATGAGCTGGTTGGCGGGAAGCTCGACGATCTCGCGCGGGAACGGCGAATAGGGGACGTCGCGGAACTGCACCACGATCTCGCTCACGCGCGTGGGCAGGCGCTTGCCGGTGCGCAGATAGAAGGGAACAGTGCCCCAGCGCCAGCTGCGGATTTCGGCCTTGATGGCGACAAAGGTTTCGGTGCGGCTGTCGGCGTTGTCGCCGAGCTCTTCGAGATAGCCGGGAACGGTTTTGCCGTCGGAGTTGCCGCGCACGTATTGGCCGCGGACGGTGGCGGTTGCGATGTCGTGCGCGCTGAGAGGCTTGAGTGCGCGCAGGACCTTGAGCTTTTCGTCGCGGACGGCGTCGGCTTCCAGCGTGGTGGGCGGTTCCATCGCAAGCATGCAGAGGCATTGCAGCAGGTGGTTCTGGACCATGTCGCGCAGCGCGCCGGAGCCGTCGTAATAGGGGGCGCGGCCTTCGACGCCGACCGTCTCGGCCACCGTGATCTGGACGTGGTCGATGCAGTCGGCGGTCCAAAGGCGCTCGAAGACGGTGTTGGCGAAGCGCAGCGCCATCAGGTTCTGGACTGTCTCCTTGCCGAGATAGTGGTCGATGCGGAAGACCTGGTCCTCGGTGAAGTAACGGCCGACCTCCTCGTTGATCTTGCGGGCGGAGGCGAGGTCGGTGCCGATGGGCTTCTCGAGCACGACGCGCGACCTGGGGGTGACGAGGCCGTTGTCGGAGAGGTTGCGGCAGGTGTCGCCGTAGAGGTTGGGGGCGGTCGCGAGATAGAACACGCGTATGCGGCCTGCGAGCCCGGGATCCTCGAAGCAGGACTGCAGGTTGGGCCAGTTCTCGCCGGTGGCGCCGTTGACGGACGCGTAGTGCACGGTCTGGAGGAAACGATCGACGGTGGCGTCGTCGAGTGCGGGCGGTTTGACGAAGCGGTTGAGCGCTTCGCGGGCGAGCTCGCGGTATTTGTCGCTGCTATGGGCGCTGCGGGCGGCGCCGATGATGCGGCTGTCGGTGGGGACCTGGCCGTCGCGGAAGCGGTGATAGAGGGCGGGGAGCAGCTTGCGCATGGTGAGATCCCCGGTGGCACCGAAGATCACGTAGTCAAATGTTTCCACGGGGATGATCGCGGCCGGCATCGCTCGCTCCGTTCAGGCGACAGGGTGCGCCCGGGGTGCAAAGCACCATCTTCGTCGTGAGATCGCAAGGGAGGCGAGGATGGATGATGCGACGCGGGAACGGCTGGAAGCGGCGGCGTTCCGCACGCTGGTGGCGCATCTACGGGAGCGGTCGGACGTGCAGAACATCGACCTGATGAACCTGGCGGGGTTCTGCCGCAACTGCCTGTCGCGGTGGTATCGGGAGGCGGCTGAGGCGGAGGGCGTGGCTCTTACGGATCCGGAGGCGCGGGAGATCGTGTACGGCATGCCGTACAAGGAGTGGCAGGCGAAGCATCAGCTCCCTTGAGAGGTGCTCAGATCGCACCCGGGTCCTGCGGAGCGCCCGGCACGGCGTGGCTGCGGTCACCGGTCCGCGTGCTGAACTGATGGGTTTGGGCCTCAGGCCCCGACGGGTTCAGGGCAGAGCCATGGCGTGGTCGACCGGAACTATGCTCCCGGGCTGCAGGTTGCGCCGCCGAGGACGCAGAATTCGGCGCAGGTGCGGTGGTTGAGCGCGACCGGCCTGTCCGCCTCGGCGAGGGTGGCTCCCACTTCGAACCGGGGGTCGTAGGCGAGCAGCGTGCAACTCAGGACGGTGGCGCGCTCTGCTGCGCGCCGTCTGACGACCATGCGTGATGTGGCGCACATCACGTCGTCTGGTTGTTTGTGCAGGATTGCCCAGCAGGCCTCCGATATCTCCGGCACGCTGCGGCTCGGGTTGATCTCGGGGAAGAGCACGAGGCGGGCCGGGTTGGCGGCGTCGATCTGCAGGCCGAGCGCCTCGAAAAGGCCGCCATAGCCGCGCCGGAGATCGGTTTCGGGCTCGTCCCACAGGGTGCGGCCGGCAACCGCGATGTCGAAGCCGTGGGCGGCGAGCCAGGCGAGGCCGGCGATGGCGGGCGCCCAGCTTTTGGGTCCGCGGACGGCTTCGTGGCGCGGTTTGGTGTAGTGGTCGAGCGACACGCGGAGCGTCAGCCGGCCGGGGTGGCTTGCGTGCAGGTCGAGCAGTGCCTCGCCGTGCCGCTGCATCGGGCGCATCGCATTGGTGAGGACCAGGACGCGATATCCCGCCGCCAGCGTGTCGGCCAGGATCGCGGGCAGGTCAGGGTTCATGAACGGTTCACCGCCGGTGAAGCCGATTTCCCGCAGATCGGGGCAGGTTCTGGCTTCGTCGAGGAATGTCTGGACGTCGTCGCGGGTGAGGTAGGCCAGCCTGTCGTTGCGCGGGCTGCGCGCGATGTAGCAGCCGGCGCAGGTGATGTTGCAGAGCGTTCCGGTGTTGAACCAGAGCGTGCGCAGCGCGGTCAGCGGAACGACGGCGCGCGGGGCGCCGGCGAGGGTTCGCAGTGGATCGGTGAACTTCGTTTCAGGCACGGGTGGTTCAGGCATGGGTGGTCCAGGCGTTGCGCTGTTGGACGAAGGGGAGGCGAAGCGACGGGATGAGCCGGGTCTCGCGCGGGTCGCGGTAGCCGGGAACGCCGATGGGACCCGCTTCAACTGACGGGTCGGATCGGTAGGTTCCGTGCAGATGGTCCCACAGCGACAGGCCGCTCGACCAGTTGGCGTTGGTGGAGGTCTCCCGCGCGGTGTGGTGGATGCCGTGCATGCGCGGGGTGGTGAGCACGCGCGACAGCGACCGGTCCAGGCCTCGCGGCAGGCGCCAGTTGGAGTGGTGGAACAGCACGGAGACGAAGAAGAAACTCTGCCAGACGGCGAGCGCGCGAGGGGAGACGCCGAGACAGGCGACCTGGGCGGCGCGGTAGGGA
>CAXUIA010000152.1:4300-6162 GCA_964250835.1 uncultured Acetobacteraceae bacterium
GTGGTGGACGAGGTGCAGGCGCCACAGCAGCGGCACGCGATGCGTCAGGATGTGCCAGACGTAGATCGTGTAATCCATCGCGAGCACCGCGACGGCGTCGCGCGCCCAGGCGGGCCAGGGCAGGCGCTGTGCGATGCCGCGGCGGCGCTCGCTTGCACGCCGGGCCAGCGGTCGGACGACGGGGCCCTCGACGGAAGCGACCACGGCCATGCTGAGCGCGCCCATTGCGAGATTGCGCAGGCGGCGGGCTGGCTCGGCCTCCGTGCGGCGCCGGAGTGGTGCCGTGCGCTCGCCGACCAGGATCGTGAGGGCGAGGGCGGCGATCAGGGCCGGGACAGGCGAGACATGGGACGTGATCCTGGGCATGGTCCGGACATGCGGCGCGATTTGGGGATCGACAAGGCGTCCCGGGTCTTGGCCCTGGACGGTTCGAGCGTCGCGATCGTCGTGCCGGTGCGCAATGAGGCTCGGAGGTTGGAGGCTGTGGCTCGCTCGCTTGCGCGGCTGGAGCCGGCGCCGATCGCCGGGGGCGCGGTGCTGCGAGGCGGGCGCGACGAGCCGGGGGTGGCGCTGGCGGGGTTCACGCCGGTGATCCGGGGGGAAAGGCTGCGTTGGGCGACGACGGCGCATAATTGGGCAAAGACCTGGTATGTGCCGGTGCTGTTCCGCCCGTGCCTGTTTCTGCGCGGCGGACGGCTGCTGTTCGGCGATCACGCGATGTTCTTCCGGCGCGCGGATTTCTGGACGGTTGGCGGCTGCGACACGTCGCTCGAGGTGATGGAGGACGCCGACCTGTGTATCCGGCTGACGCGGCTGGGGCGGGTCCGGCTGGTTGCCCGGCGGGTTGTCACGTCGGACCGGCGGATTGCGGCCTGGGGGCCCTGGCGGGCGAACTGGATCTATTTCTCGGTGGGTGTCCGCTGGGGCCTCGGCCTGCGGCGCGGGATCGGGCGGCGTTATCCGGACGTCCGGTAGCGTGGCAGGAAGCCGGCGCCGATCGCGTAGTCGATCAGACGGCGCAAATAGGCCGTGTCGACGGGGGGACAGATGCGCCCGGTCAGGTGGGTGAGGTTGCGGGCCTGGAATTGCGGGTCGCGCTGCAGGTAGCGCTTGTAGAGAATGGCGACCGGGCCGAGCGCGCGTTCAAGCGCCAGGGTGGCCTCGTCGGAGGTTGCGGACGCGACGAGGCGAGGCGTGCAGAAATGCGGGTAGTGGCCGCTGAGGGCGCACAGCGCCGCGATCGGGACCGGTGCGCCGGAGACGAGATGAAAGGTTTGTCCGACGGCGCGCTCGATCCGCTCGGCGAGATCGCAGATGCCTGCAACGACATAGTCGATCGGCACCAGGTCGAGGCTTGCCGCTTCGGTGACGGGGAGGATGCCAACCCTGCCGGTGGCGATCAGGCGGAGCAGTTGGTAGATGCCGCCGAAGACCGCGATCGCGCCGTCGGTCCAGGCGCCGGTGACGATGGATGGCCGTGCGATGGCGCCGCCGGCGTCCGCCACCAGCGCTTCCGCCTCGGCTTTGCTCGCTTCGTAGCCGTTGGCGAAGCCTTCGCTGCCGCTCGGCTCGTGCTCGGTGATCGGGCCGTCGCGATTGCCGCAGACATAGGCTGTGCTGACATGCAGCAGCCGGGCGTTGGCCGATTTGGCGAGTGAGATCACGTTGGCGGTGCCGCCGATGTTGATCTCCCGGTAGGTTTCGGGCGGGAGATTAAAGGCGGTGACGGCGGCGCAGTGCACGATCAGGTCCAAGCCGGCGAGTGCCGCTTGCGGGAGGCCGAGGCTTGGTTTGCGGACGTCGCCGCGCAGCCACGTGACCGGGCCGGGTGACGGGCCGGGCGGTGATCGGTGAGCCAGTGC
>CAXUIA010000153.1:0-4823 GCA_964250835.1 uncultured Acetobacteraceae bacterium
CGAGCGATGTGCACGCGGCCGGTGCTGCTTTGCCTGGACGAGCCGGCGGCGGGCCTCAATCCGCGCGAGACCGAGGAGCTGTCGGTGCTGGTCGCGGCGATCCGGGAGGGAACGGTCGCGGAGCCCTGCTCGGTGCTGCTGATCGAGCACGACATGGGCCTGGTGATGCGGATCTCGGACAAGATCGTGGTGCTGGACCATGGGCGGAAGATCGCTGAGGGAACGCCGGCCGCGGTCGCGTCCGATCCGGCGGTGATTGCGGCCTACCTGGGCGAGGGCGAGGACGGCTGATGCTTCGGCTGACTGGAGTGACGGCGTTCTATGGGGCGGTGCAGGCGCTGCGCGGGATCGATCTGACGGTCGGGGCGGGCGAGATCGTGGCGCTGATCGGCGCCAATGGGGCCGGAAAGTCGACGCTGATGATGACGATCTGCGGCAGTCCGCGGGCGCGGCACGGAACGGTGATGCATGAGGGCACGGACATCACCGAGTGGCCCACGCACCTGATCATGCGCAGGGGGATTGCGCAGTCGCCGGAAGGGCGCCGGATTTTTGGCCGGATGACGGTGGACGAGAACTTGATGATGGGAGCGCAGCTCGCCGGGATGGAGGGGTTTGCGGAGGGTTGCGCGCAGGTGTTTGCGCTGTTTCCACGGTTGGGCGAACGGCGGCGGCAGCGGGCGGGGACGCTGTCGGGTGGCGAGCAGCAGATGCTGGCGATCGGGCGGGCGCTGATGACGCGGCCGCGTTTGCTGCTGCTCGACGAGCCGTCGCTGGGGTTGGCGCCACTGGTCTCGCGGCAGATTTTCGCGGCGATCCGGGAGCTCAACCAGACGACCGGATTGACGGTTCTGCTGGTCGAGCAGAACGCATTCCAGGCGCTGCGCCTGGCTGACCGCGGCTACGTGCTGGTCAACGGCGCGATCACGATGGCCGGCACCGGACAGGAGCTTTTGGCGCGTCCGGAGGTGCGAGCAGCCTACCTCGAGGGCGGGTCTGGCGATGCTCGTTCCCACCGGAACTTGGGTCAGAGCTCCAAGGTCTAACCGGAAGTTCGCTGCTGACGGGCGAGGGTGCGTGTCGCGAGCACCATGACAACGATCAGGACGACGGCGCCTGCCCAGCTCCAGGCGCCGAGATAGGCTTTGAGGACGGCACCGAGCTTGAGCGAGAGGCCGCACAGAAGCGATGTCCAGACAAGGGTCGCGAGGATGGCGGCGAGCGCGAACAGGCCGAAATTGGCGCGCAGGAAGCCTGACGCGGTGTAGGTCGGCAGCCGCATGCCAGGCAAGAAGCGGCTGATGACGACGACCCGGAACAGGCGCGGCTGCAGCCACTCGCTGCTCTGGCGGAAGCGTTCGCTGGGCTGGAACCGCTTGGCCCAGGGGACGACAGAGGCGAGACGGCCGAGGCCATAGAGACCGAGATCGCCAAGGATGATGCCGGCGTAGAGCGAGCAGAGGGCGATCCACCATGCGAGTTGGCCGGTGTCGACCTGCATGGCCGAGAGCACGGTCGCACCATCCTCCAGCACAAAGGTGCCGAGGATGATGAGGATCGCCTGGAGGATCTTGCTGCTGCCGGCGAGGTGGAGAAGGAAGGTCATCGCCGGGGACGATTGAGGGCCGGGCACGGATGGCGTGAGGTCATGAGTGAGGGTGTGACACGCCCCGGCGGGCGCGAACATGACCTGAGTGACGCCGGGCTGTGCCGGCTGGGGACCGTCTAAACGTTGTTGAAGGGGACCAGCCGTCGTTTGTTCTGATCCCAAAGCGCCAGCCGGATGCAGTGAAAGCTGCTGAAGAGCGTCAGGCGCGGGACGGAGTGGAAGACGGGATTGGCCTCATGGCACTCGCGGAGGCGGTAGTTGGGGATGCGGCTCGAGAGATGGTGGATGTGGTGGAAGCCGATGTTGGCGGTGATCCAGCGCAGGACCGGGTGCAGGTCAAAGAAGGACGCGCCGCGAAGGGCTGATTCGGCGAAATTCCAGCTTGCCTGATCCTCCCAGTAGGTCTCCTCGAACTGGTGCTGGACGTAGAACAGCCAAACGCCCGCGGTCGCGGCGAGAAGCACCGATGGAAGCCAGCCGAGAAGCACCGGCAGAGGTCCAAGAACGATCGCGAGCACGGTGATGAGAACGGCGAGCGCGGCATCGGTGAGGAGGACACTGAGCCAGGACCGCCAGTGGCGCCGTGGATTGCCGGTCGGAACGCGCTGCCAGAGCAGGAAGAGGAAGGTGGGAGCGAGACCAAAAAGCACGATTGGATGGCGGTAGAGCCGGTAGGCAAGGCGGCGGTGCTTGGGCAGGCCGGCATACTCGGTGGTGGTAAGGGTTTTGATGTCGCCCAGGCCTCGACGGTCGAGATTGCCGGCACCGGCGTGGTGGACGGCGTGCTCGCGCCGCCACGCGGTGTAGGGCGTGAGGGTGAGGACGCCGAGGATGCAGCCAAGCGCGTCGTTGATCCGGCGGGAGCGGAAGAAGGAACCGTGGCCGCAGTCGTGCTGAAACATGAAGAGGCGGAGAAGGAGGGCGGCGGCGACGGGCGAGAGGAGGGCCGCGAGCAGGATGCCGTGACTGAGTGCGACGAACATGATTGCCATGACGGCCAGGAACGGCGGGGCGGTGGTGGTGAGTTGCAGCAGCGCGCGGCGCGGGTCCGGGTGGAGATAGGGCGCAATGAGCGCGCGAAAATCATTTCGGGAGACGGGCTTGCCAATTGCTTGGCTGGAGTTTTGGGGGCGGCGTTGCCGCATGATTTGGAGCCGAACGTTGTTCAAGTGAGTGGTAGCATGGTGACGCCGTCGTGGGCAGGCCGGAGTTTGGGGGCAGGTGCTTCGCTGTTGTCGGCTCCCGCCGCGAAGCCTTGGAGGCGGGTGGCGATGACGTCGCCGATCGCGTCGACTGCCTTGCGCCGCGGGAAGTGCGCGCGCCAGACGATCCGCATGGTGCGCGCCGTCTTTGCCGTGAGCGGCCGCAGCACGATGCCCGCGTCCTGAGCCGCACCGGCGGCCAAACCGGGGATCAGCGTCGTTCCGTAGCCGGCGGCTACCATGTTGAGCAACGTCGGCAGGCTTGCCGCACGCAGTGTGCCGCTCAGCGCGCCGTGGTGGCCGCAAGCCGCCAGCGTCTGGTCGCGCAGGCAGTGGCCGTCCGCGAGTACAAGGATATCACGCGACAATTCGTGCTCGGCGACCGTCGCGCGGCTTGCGAGCGGATGGTCGGGCGGCAGTGCGGCGAAGAACGGCTCGGCGCACAGCGCGCGGCTGGCGAGATCCGGTTAGCGCGCTTCGGTCGCGATGAGGGCCGCGTCCAGGTGATGCGCTCGCAGCCGCTCGAGCAATGCCAGGGTCTGATCTTCCCACGGCTCGACGTCGAGTGCGGGCAGCGCGTCACGCAACGGGGCGAACACCACAGGCAACAGATAGGGGGCGAGCGTTGGGATGATGCCGAGGCGGAGGCGGCCGGCGAGCGGATCGCGCAGGCTGCATGCGAGTGCCAGCATCGCCTCCGTCTCCGCCACGACCGTGCGGACGTGGCCGATCAGCAGGTCGCAGGCGGCCGTCGGCGCGACGCGGCGGCTGGCGCGCTCGAAAAGTTCGACGCCGAGCAGTTCCTCGAGTTTGCGCACCTGGATCGAGAGTGTCGGCTGGCTAACGCCGCAGGCGTTGGCGGCGCGGCCGAAATGCTCGTGCTCGGCTAACGCCAACAGATATCGAAGGTCTCTCAGGTTCATCAGGTCATCTGGGCCACTCTGATAGATGCTGTCTATCGCCTTTGTCGCGTTGCGGGGCTTTCATTCATGCCCTGAATGCGGCAAGCGATGGTGTTCATGCGACGCTGTGACGTCGCAGAGATGCCAATCGATGTAACGGCGATCGGAGAGAAAAGATGGACGGTGAATTCGGCCAGGGCGCTGGCAAATGTCCGGTGATCCACGGCCCCGACAAGAACGCGGTTGTGCTGGAGATGTCGAACCAGACCTGGTGGCCCAACCAGCTTAACCTGAAGGTTTTGCATCAGAACTCGCCGCAGTCCGATCCGATGAGGCGCGGGTTCGACTATGCCGAGGCGTTCAAGTCGCTCGACCTGCAGGCCCTCAAGCAGGACCTGTATGCCCTGATGACCGACAGCCAGGAGTGGTGGCCGGCTGATTACGGGCATTACGGGCCGTTCTTCATCCGCATGGCCTGGCACAGCGCTGGCACCTATCGGACCGGCGATGGGCGCGGCGGCGCGTCGGCGGGGACGCAGCGGTTTGCGCCGCTCAACAGCTGGCCGGACAACGCGAACCTCGACAAGGCGCGCCGGCTGCTTTGGCCGATCAAGCAGAAGTATGGAAACAAGATCTCCTGGGCGGATTTGCTGGTGCTGACCGGCAATTGCGCGCTGGAGTCGATGGGGTTCAAGACGTTCGGCTTCGGCGGCGGACGGGTCGATACCTGGGAGCCGGAAGAGGACGTGTTCTGGGGACCGGAGGATACCTGGCTCGGGGACAAGCGGTATAGCGGTGAGCGGTTCCTGGAGATGCCGCTGGCCGCGGTGCAGATGGGGCTGATCTACGTCAATCCGGAGGGGCCGAACGGGCAGCCGGATCCGGCAGGGTCGGCACGGGATATCCGCGAGACGTTTGCGCGCATGGCGATGAACGACGAGGAGACGGTGGCGCTGATTGCGGGCGGGCACACGTTCGGCAAGACGCACGGCGCGGGCGATGCGGGGGAACAGCGGCGCCAGTTCGCCGATGCCGCCGGTCTTGGCGATGCCGCCGGCGATCCAGACGAAACGGTCGTAGCAGCCCATGGCGCGGGCGGCGGCATCGCCA
>CAXUIA010000153.1:4833-6153 GCA_964250835.1 uncultured Acetobacteraceae bacterium
GCGGCAAGGGCGTGCACACCACGACGAGCGGGTTGGAGGGGGCTTGGACGCCCAACCCGATCCAGTGGGACAACGGGTATTACGACATGCTGTTCGGCTTCGATTGGGAACTGACGAAGAGCCCGGCCGGGGCGTGGCAGTGGACGCCCAAGGATCCGGCGGCGGCGAGCCTGGTGCCGGATGCGCATGACCCGTCCAAGCGGCACCCGCCGATGATGGCGACCACCGACATCGCGCTCAAGGTGGATCCGGCGTATGCCGAAATCTCCAAGCGCTTTCACGAGAACCCCCACCAGTTCGCGGACGCCTTCGCGCGGGCCTGGTTCAAGCTGACCCATCGCGATATGGGGCCGCGGGTGCGCTATCTCGGTCCGGAGGTGCCGGGTGAGGTGCTGCTGTGGCAGGACCCGATCCCCCCGGTCGACCATCCGCTGATCGACGCCGACGATGTGCGGGCGCTCAAGGCGAAGGTGCTGGCGACGGGGCTGTCGGTCGCCTCGCTGGTGTCGACGGCGTGGGCTTCGGCGTCGACGTTCCGCGGGTCGGACATGCGTGGCGGCGCCAATGGGGCGCGGGTGCGGTTGGCGCCGCAAAAGGATTGGGCGGTCAATCAGCCGGCGGAGCTCGCGGGCGTGCTCTCGGCGCTGGAGGGCGTGCAGGCCGAGTTCAACGCTGCGCAGACGGGAGGCAAGCGGGTGTCGCTCGCCGACCTGATCGTGATCGGCGGCGCCGCCGGCGTCGCGCAGGCGGCACGGCAGGGCGGGCACGCGGTCGAGGTTCCGGTCACGCCGGGCCGGATGGACGCGTCGCAGGAGGAGACCGACGTCGCGTCGTTCGCGGTGCTGGAGCCGGTGGCCGACGGGTTCCGCAACTATCTCAAGTCGGAGTTCAAGGTTCCAGCCGAGAAGCTGCTCGTGGACCGCGCGCAGTTGCTGACGCTGACCGCGCCCGAGATGACGGTGCTGGTGGGCGGGCTGCGCGTGTTGGGGGCGAACGTGGGATCGTCCACGCACGGCGTGTTCACCGACCGGCCGGGGACGTTGACGAACGACTTCTTCGTCAACCTGCTCGATATGGGCGTCGTGTGGGCGCCGGCTTCGAACGCGTCGGGGGTATTCGAGGGGCGTGATCGTAAGACCGGCCAGGTGAGGTGGACCGGGACGCGGGTGGACCTGGTGTTCGGGTCCAACTCGCAGCTTCGGGCGCTGTCGGAGGTGTTCGGCTGCCACGACGCGCAGGAGGCGTTCGTGCACGACTTCGTCGCGGCTTGGACGAAGGTGATGAACCTCGATCGGGTCGATCTGGTCTGAGGGTGGAGTG
>CAXUIA010000154.1:0-299 GCA_964250835.1 uncultured Acetobacteraceae bacterium
GGGTGTTTATGACGCGGGTGTGTTTATTGGGGCGGGGGGGGCGTACGGGGGGCGGGGTTTCGCCCCCGCGGGTGTCGCCGCGGTTGGCGACGCCGGCGTTTGCGAAAACGAGGTCGAGCGGGCCGTTGGTGGTGATGAGGCGATGCATGCCATCGCGATCGGTGACGTCCATGGGAACGCTGAGGGCGTCGGCGCCGCGCTCGCGGCAGGCTTGAGCGACGGCGGCGAGGCGCCCGTGGTGCCGACCGGTCAGGATCAGTGTGGTGCCGGGGCGAGCGAGCGCGCGCGCGAGCGCTTCG
>CAXUIA010000154.1:309-6153 GCA_964250835.1 uncultured Acetobacteraceae bacterium
CGTCGGCGCCGATCAGGCCGGGCATTGGAAAGTTGTTGGAGGCCGTCATCGGCGTGCGAACGAAGCCGGGACAGATGCTGGTCAGCAGCACGCCGTGACGCGCGGTGTTTGAGCCGGTGGCGATGGTCCAGACGTCAATCGCGGCCTTGGACGCGCAGTAGGTGGGCGTGTGGGGGTAGGCGATGAGGGCGGCGACGGACGCGGTCACCGCGATGCGGCCGCGAACGCCGTGCTTGCCGGGCGGCTGCGTCCACATGACGTCGATGGCGGGCAGGACGGTGTTGATGACGCCGTCGAGGTGGATGGCGAGCGTGGCGCGGACCTGGGTCGCGGTTTCGGGCGGGGGGGGTGGGGCCGGTGGTGCCGTCCGGTCAGGATCTGGGGGGGGCCGGGGCTAGCGCGCGCGCGCGCGCGCGCTTCGCCGATGCCGCTCGAGGCACCGGTGATGAGGATACGGTCCTGTTTCATGTCGTCGAACATAGGCTGACGCTGATAGACGGGACCAGGGTGGTGGGGAGGCGCGATTGCTGAGGGGCGGACGGCGTGGCGTGTGCCTGGTGATCTCGGCGCCGTCGGGTGCGGGCAAGAGCACGATCGCGAACGCGTTGCGCGAGGGGGATGCGAATCTGGCGGCGTCGGTGAGTGTGACGACGCGCGCGATCAGACCGGGCGAGGTGGAGGGGACGCACTATTACTATCGGAGTGCGGACGCCTTCGCGTCGATGGTGGCGGCGGGCGAACTGGTGGAATGGGCGGAGGTGTTCGGTCGTCGCTATGGGACGCCGCGGGCGCCGGTCGAGGCGGCGCTGGCGGCGGGGCGGGACATGGTGTTCGACATCGACTGGCAGGGATTTCGGCAGTTGCGGGCGGCGCTGCCGGGCGATGTGGTGGGATTGTTCGTGTTGCCGCCTTCTTTCGAGGCGCTCGATGCGCGGCTGCGCGGGCGCGGGCAGGACGATCCGGCCGAGATCGCGCGCCGGATGGCGGCGGCGCGGGAGGAGTGCTCGCACTGGGCTGAGTTCGACCATGTTGTGGTCAACGACCGGCTGGAGCGCGCGGTCGAGGTCGCACGCGCGGTGCTGGAAGCGGCGCGCTGCGCGGTGGCGCGGGTGAAAACGGGGTCCGGGGCCTAAGGCCCGGTTGGGTTTGGGGCGGAGCCCCACGTTCGTGCCCGGTATCCACAGAAGTCCACAGAGACGTCCGGGTCGGCCGCGCCTAGCTTGGGGCGGTGAATAACATCGAACGAGGCTCTTCGGAGCCGGGACCCCTTTTTGGTCAGACCCGGCTGCCGCCGGCCAATCTTGCCGCCGAGCAGGCGCTGCTGGGCGCGTTGCTCGCCAACAACAAGGCGTTCGAGCGTGTGTCGGACTTTCTTGCGGCGGAGCATTTCGCCGATCCGGTGCATGGGCGGATCTATGCGTCCGTTGCGCGGCGGATCGAGGCGGGGCAGCTCGCGGACGCGGTGACGCTGAAGGCGGAGCTCGAACATTCGGGTGCGCTCGATGAGGTGGGCGGGACGGCCTATCTCGCGCAACTGGTCTCGGCGATGGTGGGGATCATCAACGCCGGCGAGTATGGGCGGGCGATCCACGACAGCTGGCTGCGCCGCGAGCTGATCGATGTCGGCGAAATGATGGTCAACCAGGCGTTCACGGCGGGCGAGGACGGGCTCGACGGGCGGGCGCAGATCGAGGTGGCCGAGCAGTCGCTGTTCAACCTTGCGACGCGCGGCGGGGCGGAGGGCGGACCGGTCGCGTTCGAGGGAGCGCTGGCGCGGGCGATCCAGCTTGCCGAGCAGGCGTTCCATCGCGAGGGCGGCGTGTCGGGGCTGACGACGGGGCTGCGCGATCTCGACAAGAAGACCGGCGGGATGCACCCGTCGGACCTCATGATCCTGGCGGGGCGGCCGGGGATGGGGAAGACGGCGCTGGCGACGAAGATCGCGTTTGGGGCGGCGCAGGGATTGTTGCGCGAGGCGCGGGCGCGCGGGGACGGTACGATTCCTAAAGGTTCGGTTGTGATCTTTTCGTTGGAGATGAGTTCGGAGCAGCTGGCGACGCGATTGCTGTCCGAAGAGTCGCGTGTGGGAAGCGAGCGGATCCGGCGCGGCGAGATCAATCAGCGGGATTTCGACCGGTTCGTGTCGGTGTCGCGGGAGTTGGCGCAGTTGCCGCTGATGATCGACGATACGCCGGCGCTCAGCCTGTCGGCGCTGCGGACGCGCTGCCGCCGGTTGGCGCGGACGCGCGGACTGTCGCTGGTGGTGGTCGATTACCTGCAGCTGATGCGGCCGACGGTGGGGAGCCGGCCGGAGAACCGGGTTCTGGAGATCAGCATGATCACGCAGGGGCTGAAGGCGATCGCCAAGGAGCTCGAGGTGCCGGTGCTGGCGCTGAGCCAGTTGTCGCGTGCGGTGGAGAGCCGGGAGGATAAGCGGCCGCAGCTGGCGGACCTGCGCGAGTCGGGATCGATCGAGCAGGACGCGGATGCGGTGATGTTTGTGTATCGCGACGAGTATTACTTGCAGCAGCGGGCGCCCAAGCAGATGGCGTTCGACAACGAGGAGAAGTTTCAGTCGGCCGTCGACAAGTGGCAGCGGGACATGGAGCTGGTGCACAACAAGGCCGAGTTGTTGCTGGAGAAGCAGCGGCATGGGCCGACGGGGAAGATCGATTTGTTTTTTGAAGGCGAGTTCACGCGGTTCGCGGATCTGGATACGGTGCATGAGCGGCGGTGAGGCAATGCGTTGATTGATTGCTGGCCTGACCTTCAGTTCGTTTGACGCCATTTGAGTAAGCGTCTTGCCATGTAGATGTTTGCGCTGCCCGTTTCCGCAGGCTACGTACTCGGCAGAAGGTTCGACAGTGGAAACTACTAGCTTAGTCATCGCCGGCATAACTGCTTAAACGTCCGCAGTTTCCGCGATCAAGGCGTGATCGTCACTTCGGTTCTTTCGCGTAGGCGTGAGCATGAGGCTGACTGGCGCAAGCTAAAAGCCGCCCAGTATCAGGAATCTATTCTTGCGCTGTCTGGAATGGTGCGCGAAAGGGCTACGTTTCAAGCTCACCGTCGTTATGCAGATGCTGTTAACAGCATGAACATAATAGCATCGAGTCAGATAATTCAGGCCCTATCGACATTCCTAACAGAAACGATCGTAGAAGCGACGAACGTCACGATAAGCTTCTTGGTGACTTGGTACAAGCAATGCGTGATGACATTCGTCCAAGATGGTCCACCAGAGACTCTGTCTCATCAGACGCGGCCTCTTCTTTTAGGCTTCTTGGCCTTCCGCCTGACGCCGTTTGTGGAACAACTGAATAGCTAGGAGTTCGCGATAGTGAAGCCTCCGTTTCGCCCTACCGCGCGACGGAGTGACGTGGGGTTTGGGGCCGCTGGCCCCAACGGGTCCAGGGCAGCGCCCTGGCCTTGCTTGGGCGACGGATGCGTTTAGGGTGCCGGGCCAGGAGGCGCGATGCCTGGCTTGCGCAAGGTGGCGATGTTCACCAAGGAGTATCCGCCGCATGTCTACGGCGGGGCCGGGGTGCATGTGGAGTATCTCAGCCGGGCGCTGGCGGCGCATCTGGCCGTCGAGGTGCGGTGCTTCGGCGAGCAGCGGGGCGAGGACGGCGGGCTCGCGGTGCGCGGTTATCCGGCGTGGGACGAGGCGGGGCGCGGGACGGATCCGCGGTTCGCCGGCGCGGTCGACGCGATGGCGCGGTCGCTCGCGATGGCCAAGGACACGCTCGATGCGGACCTGGTGCATTGTCACACCTGGTATGCCGACATGGGCGGATTGTTTGCGTCCAAGCTTTGGGGGGTTCCTTTCGTACTCACGATCCATTCGCTCGAGCCATTGCGGCCCTGGAAGGTCGAGCAGCTCGGCAATGCCTATCACCTCAGTGCGTGGATGGAGCGGACGGCGATCGAAGCCGCGGACGCGATCATCGCCGTGTCCGAAGGGACGCGCAACGATGTGCTGCGTCTATTTCCGGTCGCGCCGGAGCGGGTGCACGTGATCGGCAACGGGATCGATACCGAGGAATATCGGCCGGTCGAGGCGGGCGCGGTGCTGGCGGGTTGGGGGATCGATCCCGCGCGGCCGTTCGTGCTGTTCGTGGGGCGGATCACGCGGCAGAAGGGGATCATCCATCTGGTGCGGGCGATCGCCGACATCGATCCTTCGCTGCAGGTGGTGCTGTGCGCGGGTGCGCCGGACACGCCGGAGATCGGGCAGGAAATGGAGGAGGGCGTTGCGCGTGCCGCGTCGGGGAGGCCCGGGGTGGTGTGGGTGCGCGAGATGCTGCATCGGGCGGACGTGATCGCGCTTTACTCGGCGGCTGCGCTGTTCTGCTGCCCGTCTGTGTACGAGCCGTTCGGGATCATCAATCTCGAGGCGATGGCGTGCGAGACGGCGGTGGTGGCGACCGCGGTGGGCGGCATTCCCGACGTGGTGGTGGACGGCGAGACGGGGTTGCTGGTCGATCCGGACCTCGTGCCCGGGACGTTTGATCCGCGTGATCCCCCTGCGTTTTCGCGGCGGCTGGCGGAGGCGATCAACCGGCTTGCCCGGGATCCGGGCCTGCGGGCGCGGTTCGGGCGCGCCGGGCGGGAGCGGGTCGCGGCGCAGTTCTCCTGGGCATCGGTCGCGGACCGCACGCTCGAACTCTATCGGACACTGGTGACGGCATGACGCTCGCTTCCACGACCGCCGGTCCGCTATCGCGCCAAGCGATGGCCTATGTGCTGGCGGGCGGACGTGGAAGCCGGTTGCTCGAATTGACCGACAAGCGGGCCAAGCCCGCGGTCTATTTCGGCGGGCAGTTGCGGATCGTCGATTTCGCGCTGTCGAACGCGCTCAACTCGGGGATCCGTCGGATCGGGGTCGCGACGCAGTACAAGGCGCACAGCCTGATCCGGCACCTGCAGCGCGGGTGGAACTTCTTTCGCCAGGAGCGCAACGAAAGCTTCGACATCCTGCCGGCCAGCCAGCGCGTGTCGGAGACGCAATGGTATGCGGGGACGGCGGACGCGGTGTTCCAGAACATCGACATCATCGAGAGCTACGCGCCGCAATACATCGTGCTGCTGGCGGGCGATCATATCTACAAGATGGATTACGAGCACATGCTGCAGCAGCACGTGCAGGATGGCGCCGACGTGACGGTGGGGGTCGTCGAGGTGCCGATCGCGGAGGCGAGCGGCTTCGGCGTCCTGCATGTGGATGCCAACAACCGGATCGTGTCGTTTCTGGAAAAGCCGCGCGATCCGCCGTCGATGCCGGGTAAGCCGGAGGTGGCGCTGGCGAGCATGGGGATCTACGTCTTCGAGACGAAGTTCCTGATCGAGCAGCTGCAGCGCGATGCCGCCGATCCGCATTCGGCGCGGGATTTCGGCCGCGACATCATCCCGTATATCGTCAAGCACGGGTCGGCGATCGCGCACCATTTCAGCGCGTCGTGCGTGCGCTCGCCCGCGGAGCCGCAGGCGTATTGGCGCGACGTGGGCACGGTTGACGCGTACTGGCAGGCGAACATCGACCTGACGGATTTCGTGCCGGGGCTCGATCTCTATGATCATGATTGGCCGATCTGGACGTTCAGTCCGATCACGCCGCCGGCGAAGTTCATCCATGACGAGGAGAAGCGTCGCGGATCGGCGGTGTCGTCGCTGGTGTCTGGCGGGTGCCTGGTGTCGGGCGCCACGGTGCAGCGGTCGTTGTTGTTCAGCAACGTGCGGGTGAACTCGTATGCGCGGTTGGAGGGGGCGGTGGTGCTGCCTTACGCGCAGATCGGGCGGTCGGCGCGGCTGCGCAACGTGGTGATCGACAGCCGGGTGGAGATC
>CAXUIA010000155.1:0-2342 GCA_964250835.1 uncultured Acetobacteraceae bacterium
ATGTCGGCTCGCTGGCGGCCTTCGTCGTGGTGTGCGTCTCTGTTGTCGTGCTGCGGTTCCGCTCGCCGGAACTGGCGCGGCCGTTTCGCGTGCCGTTCCTGCCAGCGGTGGCGCTGATCGGGACCGGCGGGTCGGCAGTGCTGATCGGGGGGCTGCCGCTGGTGACGGATTTGCGGTTCGTCGTGTGGCTGGCGATCGGATTGGTGATCTACGCGGCCTATGGGCGGCGGCGTTCACGCGAGGCGGGCGGCGACCGGTAGGACGCCTTCGTCGGCGATGGCGGCGCGGAGTTCGGCAAAGCGTTCGGCGAACGCGGCGTGGGTTTCGAGCTGCCAGTCGCGGAAGACGGACAGGCGCAGGCCGTCGACGGGATCGGATGAGGCGGCGAGCATGCGGTCCTCGAGGGTGAGGTTCGGCTCCAGGGGCGTGAAGGTGGCGCCGGTCTCGTCCACGCCGCGCAGATGCTCAAGGTAGCAGGCGAGGTTGAAGGCTAGGCGGCTTGGGTCTCGGCCGGTCTCGAGAGTGGCGCGCAGGGTGGGGCCGAGAAAGACCGGGAGCTTGGCGGCGCCGTCGGAGCAGAGGCGCAGGATCTGGTCCCCGATCGAGGGGTTGGTGAAACGGCGCAGAACTGTGTCGCGGTAGCCGGCGAGCGGAAGGCCGGGCGGGGCGGCCAGGTGCGGCATCGCGTCGTCGGTCGCGAAAGTGCGCAGGAGACGGTCGAGGTGCTCGTCAGCCATGGCCATGTGGACGAGACGGTAGCCGGCGAGGACGGCTGGATAGGCGAGCATGATGTGCGAGGCGTTGAGCAGCCGGAGCTTGACCTGCTCGTAGGGGCCGACGTCGTCGGTGAACTGGACGCCGACCGCGTCGAGTTCGGGGCGGCCGGCGGGGAAGTTGTCCTCGATCACCCACTGGAGGAAATCTTCGCTGAACACCGGCCAGCGGTCTGGAACGCCGCTGCCGCCGTCGAGGCGGCGCATGATCTCGGGCGTGACGGCGGGCGTGATCCGGTCGACCATGGAGCTCGGGAAGGCAATTTCGGCCTCGATGTAGGCGGCTAAATTGCGGTCACGGGCGCGGGCGAAGCTGGTGAAAGCATCGCGGGCGACGGCGCCGTTGTGCTGAAGGTTGTCGCAGGAGAGGACCGTGAAGGGCGGGATGCCATCGCGCCTCCGCTTGGCGAGGGCGGCGGTGACGAGGCCGAAGACGCTGCGCGGTTGGTCGGGATGGGCGAGGTCGTGGGTGACCGCGTCGGTGTTGAGCTTGTAGCCGCCCTCGGTGATGGTCATCGAGACGATGCGTATGGCCGGGTCGGCGAGCCGGGCGACGGCGCCGGCTGGATCGGCGGGGGCATGGAGATAGTCCGTGATCGCGCCGATCACGCGACGGTCGGGTTCGCGGTCGGGCGGGCATTCGGTCAGGGTGTAGAGACCGTCTTGGATGGCGAAAAGATCGGCTTTGGCACGCTCGCGCTCATCGTCGACGACGCCGATGCCGAGCAAGCCCCAGCCGGCTTGCCCGGGACGGTGTAGGCAGCGGTCGATGTAGAGCGCCTGGTGAGCGCGATGGAAGTTGCCGACGCCGAGATGGGCGATGCCGGGGTGGACGGAGGCGCGGTTGTAGGCGGGAACCGCGAGCCGCGCCGGGAGAGCGGTCAGGTTCGCGTTGTTGAGAAAGACCGGCATGGGATCCTCCGGTAGCGGATGAAGGACGAATGATGACAGGCGCCTTGCTGGCACTCAACGCGGGTTCGTCGAGCACGAAGTTCGCGGTCTTTGACGATGAGCTCGATGTGCTGGCTCGCGGCGAGCTGGAGAGCGACGGGCGTTCGGTTCGGGGGCATGCGACGGACGGCGCGGGCGTGGCGCTGGAGGGATTTGCGGACCTGGCGACCGACCTCGACGGAGCGCTGGGGGAGCTGCTCACCTGGATCGACCGGTTTCTGGGTGACCGAACGCTGGCGGCCGTCGGTCACCGGGTGGTGCATGGGGGCCGGCAGTTCGACCGCCCGGTGCGGGTGACGGAGGAGGTGCTGGCGGCGCTGGTTGCGCTGACGCCGCTGGCGCCACTGCACCAGCCGCACAGTCTGGCACCGTTGCGGGCGGTGGCGGCCGCGCGGCCGGGGCTGCCGCAGGTCGCGTGCTTCGACACCAGCTTTCACCGGACGATGCCGCCTGTCGCGAGCCGGTTCGCGCTGGCGCGTCGCTGGGCGGATGAGGGCGTGCACCGCTACGGATTTCACGGCCTGTCGTATGAGTTCGTCGCGCGCCGGCTGGCGGAGGTGGCGCCCTCGCTCGCGTCGGGACGGACGGTCGTGGCGCATCTCGGCAACGGGGCGAGCC
>CAXUIA010000155.1:2352-6129 GCA_964250835.1 uncultured Acetobacteraceae bacterium
TTCACCGCACTCGACGGACTGGTGATGGGGACGCGATGCGGGATGCTCGATCCGGGCGTCGTGCTCTACATGATGCGGGCGGGGCTTACGGCTGACCAGATCGAGCACGAGCTCTATCACCGGTCGGGGTTGCTCGGCGTGTCGGGCGCATCGGGCGACATGCGGGCGCTGCTGGCGAGCGGGACCGCGGAGGCGCGCGAGGCGGTGGCGCTGTTTGTCTACCGTATCGGCTTTGAGGCGGCCGCACTCGCGGGGGCACTGGGCGGGATCGATGGGTTTGTCTTCACCGGCGGGATCGGCGAGCACGCGGCTGCGGTGCGTGCGCTGGTATGCGACCGGTTGCGCTGGCTCGGCGTGGCGCCGGGAAGCGACGAGGGCAGCGGGACACGGCGGATCAGCGATGACGGCAGCCGGGTGGCGGTCTGGGTGATGCCTACCGACGAGGAGGCGATGATCGCGCGGCACGTGCGGGATGTGCTGGCCTGACGAGGCGGGGCTCTGCCCCGAACCCCGCCAAATGCTGGCGCTTGGATCCCCTGTGAGGTCAGACGAGTTTGAAGATGACGACCATGACCAGCGTGTAGATCATGAGTGCGCCGATCAGGATAGGGATCTGGGCGGCAGGCGTTTGCAGGGTTTCGGCGGCCTTCTCGCGCACGGTACCCAGGAGCTGCGGCCAAGTGTAGGAGACGAAGTCGCCCTGGCTGAGGACGTTGATCAGGCGGCCGTTGGCGTCGACCACGGGCAGATGGCGAAACCGCTCGTTTGACATCAGACGCAGCCAGTCGACGATCTCGTCATCGAGCCGGGCCGTCCTGACCTCGGTGGTCATGATCGCGGAAAGCGCCGTCGTGTGCTGGTCGAGGCGTTCGCCGAGCAGGCGGCGCAGCATATCGCGCTCGGTGACGATGCCGGCCACGCGCCGGTCGTCGTCGACGATGATGACGGAGCCGATGTTCTTCTTCGACATCACCTCGATCGCCGTCGAGGCGAGTTCGTTGGCATGAAGCACGAATGGCTCCGGCTTGCTCTTGAACTCGGGCCGGTCCTTGATTTTCATGGCGGTTCCTCCGGGAGATATGGAGCGGCAACGGAACATTTCCGTCAAGCTGGCGCCTGCTCGCGAAAGATTTCGCGGATCGTCGCTATTCAAATCCGAACGCCGGGTTATTTGAGCGGTGTATTACTTCGGGAGACAGTCGTGAGCTCGCAGTTCTGGCTTGGACTTGATGCGGTTTTGATGTTGGTCGGCGGTCTGGCCACTTTATTTATCGGAAAGCAGCGGACGGAAAAGGAGCAGGCTCACACGCTCTATCACGGGATCGTGCCGCTGATCGCAGCATGTGCGTATTTCGCGATGTCGGTGGGGCAAGGTCAGTTGGTGCTGCACCCCGAGCATGATGGAAGGCTGTTCTATTACGCCCGCTATATTGACTGGTCGTTCACGACGCCGCTGCTGCTGTTGCCGCTCGCCTACACAGCAGTGCATTCGAAACTGCGTCGAGGCGACTTGATCGCGGGCATGCTGCTGGCCGACGTGATGATGATCTTCACCGCGCTGTTTTTCGGTGCGTCGGAGAATACGGTGGTGAAGTGGGTTTGGTTTGTGATTTCGTGCGCGGCGTTTATTGCCGTGCTGTGGGTCATGTGGGTTCCGCTGCGGGCGCAGAACGCACTCGAGAACGCAAAGGTGCAATCCGCTTACACGCGTGATGCCGCCATTCTGACGGTGCTGTGGTTCACCTATCCGATCATCCTGTTCGTCGACCCGGACGGAACCGGACTGGTGGGCAGCACGACGGGCGTGGCGCTGATCGCGATCATCGACCTGCTGAGCAAGCCCGTCTACGGTCTGCTCAGCGTGTCAGCCATGTCGAAGATCACCGACGACGAGGTCGGGACGGCGGGTCAGACGGTGACGCAGCGCCGGGCTGCGTGATGGAGTGCGGCCGCCAGATGGACATCTTGGCGGTCGCGCGCGTGGCTGCGGGCGCGTTGCTGGTGACACTCGCGTTTGCAGGTTCGTGGTCGGTGCCCCTAACGCTGGCGGTGGTGATCGTGCTGGGCATCCCGCATGGCGCGCTCGACGGGGAGGTGGCGCGGGCGCGGCTGCGGCCGGTGCTGGGGCCGTTGTGGTTCGCGGCTTTCGCGGTCCCCTATCTGTGCCTGGTTGCGTGCGTGCTCCTGGCGTGGCGGTGGGCGCCATTGCCGACACTGGCTGCGTTCCTCGCGGCATCGGTCTGGCATTTCGGAACCGAGGATGCGGGGCCGCGACCGTTCGAGGCGTTCGTCGTGGGTGGTCTGCCGGTGGCGGCACCGACGCTGTTGCAACCTGCGGCAACGGCGCGGTTTCTCGGCACCGTCGCGATGACGCCGTTGGCGACGCTGCCGATCTGGCTGGAACTGGGTGCCGGCTTTTGGTGCGTGGCGGCTGTGGTCTGGGCGATACGTTCAGCGGCGCGGGGTGATGAGCGGCGTTTACCTGAGTTCGCTGGTCTGCTTGGCGCTTTTGCCGTGCTGCCGCCGTTGTCGGCTTTCGCGATCTATTTCATCTGCCTCCATGCGCCGCGGCACATGCAGGCCACCATCGCAGATCGTCGGCTGCCGCGTGTTGGTGGCTGGCGGGAGGCTATCATCCATTCGGTTCCGATCAGCGGGTTGACGGTGCTGATCGGTGCAGGGCTTTGGCACGCCTTTCCTGGATCGGTACCGGAACGGTTACTCTGCCTGACGATCGAAGGTCTGGCGGCGCTCACGTTGCCGCACATCCTGATTAATGACGTGCATATATTTGTCGCGCGGGCGATCAGCCGACGCCTTGTCAATGACGGCAGACTGGTGCGAGTTTCCGGCCGAGCCGACCTATTGACTGGTGGGAGAAGTGGATCTTGGCTGATTATGTCAAACCGTCAGATGTTGTCGCGGCAATGGCCGAGGCAGGCGTCGTCAAAGCAAGGCTCTGCGCGTCCGATCTGCTGATCCGAGGCGGCCTTGCGGGTGCGTATCTCGGCTTTGTGACGTCGATGGCCTTCGTGATTGCGGCGCAAACCGGGCAATTCGTCATCGGCGCGCTGCTGTTTCCGGCCGGTTTTGCGCTGATCGTCATTCTCGGCCTCGAACTGCTGACCGGGAACTTCGCTGTCATGCCTGTGGCGTTGTTCTCGCGTCGAATTGGAACCGGAGCTTTGATCCGGAACTGGGTCCTGGTGTTCGTGGGCAATCTGATCGGCAGCCTGTTGTATGCCGGCTTGTTTTGGATTGTGGCGACCGAGGGCGGACACACGTCGGGAGGCCCGGTCGGCGACAAGCTGCGGGCGCTCGCGGTCAGCAAGACGACGCTTTATGAAGGGCTTGGCGCGGCCGGCATGCTGACGGTGGTCACCAAGGCGATCCTCTGCAATTGGATGGTGAGCCTCGGCACGGTGATGGCGCTCGCTTCGACGTCGACGGTGGGCAAGATCCTGGGCGCTTGGCTGCCGATCTTCATCTTCGTCAGCCAGGGCTTCGAGCACAGCGTCGTCAATATGTTCGCCGTGCCGGTCGGCATGATGCTTGGAGCGAAGGTCACGATTTATGACTGGCTCGTTTGGAACGAGATCCCGGTCACGATCGGCAATGCGGTGGGTGCGGTGGTTTTCACGGCGGCGGCACTGTTCCTGACGTTTCATCGAACAGCCTCACCGCAGGACATGACCGCGCAGGCGACAGTCAGCCGGGTGCCGCCGCGGGGTGTTGCGCGCCGCTGATGCGAGGTTGGGCTCATCCGGCTTCAATGGT
>CAXUIA010000156.1:0-283 GCA_964250835.1 uncultured Acetobacteraceae bacterium
CTGCGGCTGCTGCCTCACTTGGCGAAACTGGTCCTGCTGGGCGGGACGGTGGTGAAGGCGGTGAGCCGGCGGGACACTCCGATGCGCCAGCTCAGGGGGCAGTGGATCGACGTTGCGGCGGGTGATCGGACGGTGCCGGGGCTGGTGATGGCGCCAATCAGCGCGATCCTCGACAACCCGCGCCAGAAGGCGGCGGCATGGACGGACTTGCTCCGGCTGCGCCGGGCTGTTGATGACGCCGTCACGTTTTCGTGAGGCCGGCGACCACCCGCCCTGATGGTGT
>CAXUIA010000156.1:293-6112 GCA_964250835.1 uncultured Acetobacteraceae bacterium
GCCGTGCTTGCCGGAGCGGCGGTGCTCAACGCCCTGGCGGCATCGGCGGCCCAGCCCAAGGCCGCCTCGGAGGGTGGCGATCTCAGCGAAGAACTTGCGTTCGCCGTGCCGCGCGTCTCGCCGACCGGCGGTCGTTGGGGCGGCGTTGGGCTGCCGCAGCCGCTGGCACCAAGCGACGTGGCTCGGATAAAGCTGATTTTTGAGGATCAGGCCCGCGGTGACCTCGCGTCCGCCGATCGCGGCATCGCCGGACTGAAGGACCGGCTGCTCCTCGGCGACATCCTGGCCGATCGATACCTCGCGCCGAGTGCGCGACCGACTGCCGGCCAACTCACATCGTGGTTGAAGACCTACGGCGATCAGTCGGACGCGCCGGCAATCCGTGCGGCATTACGGGCGATGGTGCCCAAGGGACCGCTGCCGCCCTTGCAGATGGCGGCTGCACTCGGCGCGGAACAGCAGGCTGGGCCAACTCCAGAAGAGGAAGATCCAGCGACGTTCGGCTACACGCGTCGGCTGGACCTCGAGCGGACCGTCGCTGCGCGGGCGTGGTCGGGAGAGGCGCAATCGGCCCTGCGTCTGATTGCCGCGACGCGCGACATCCCCACTGTCTACGGAGCGTCGCTTCGGGCGGACGTGGCGCGGATCCTGTTTACGCAGGGACACGACGCGATGGCGCTCGCGACCGGGCGAGACTCCTCGGTCCGAGCGGGAGGCAAGGTCGGGGCAGGAACCTACGTGGCTGGGCTTGCGGCCTGGCGCATGGGACGGATTGCGCAGGCGGCGGGCTTGTTCGAGACGGCCTCACGCGCGACGCTGATCCCGGCCAGCACTCGGGCGGGTGCAGCGTTTTGGGCGGCGCGTGCGCATCTGGCGCTGGGCGATGCGGGCGGTTACCGGCCGTGGATGCTGCGAGCGGCCGCGGCGCGCCGGACGTTCTATGGGCTGCTCGCGTCGCGCCGGCTGGGATTAGGCGGCTGGACGCCCTCCATCGACGGGGTGGGCGAGGACACGCTGGGCGAGGCGGACGTCGAGGCGATCATGGCATTGCCGCAAGGGCGTCGCATGTTCGCCCTCCTCCAGGTCGATCAGGACGAGCGGGCCGAGGCGACGCTGCGTCAGATGTGGCCCGAAGCGACAGGTGACCGATCGATCGGGCGGTCGATCATGCTGGTCGCACAGGCCGCGGGGCTGACCGATCTTGCATCCCAGATCGCGTCCATACTGCAGAGCGAGGATGGACAGCCGCACGACGCGGCCCGCTTTCCGGTGCCGAAGCTGCATCCGCGCGGCGGATTTGCGATCGATCCGGCGCTGGTCTACGCGCTGACGCGGCTTGAAAGCAATTTCGATACTCAGGCGGTGTCAGGGGCCGGCGCGCACGGGCTGATGCAGTTGATGCCGGTGACGGCGAGGCTGATGGCTGGGCATCCGGACCGGCCGGCATCGCCGTCGCGGCTGCATGAGGCGTCGGTCAATCTGGAGCTGGGCCAGCGTTACGTGGCCTACCTGGCGGGAAACGCCAACGTTGAGGGCGATCTGATCAGGCTGCTCGCCAGCTACAATGCGGGCCCGAACAGGGTGGCGGGCTGGTCGCTGGGCGAGGATCCGCTGCTGTTCATGGAAGCGATCCCCAATGGGGAGACGCGCGGGTTCGTGCATCGGGCGCTGACGTATCTGTGGATTTACGGCGGGCGACTGGGGCTTCCCTCGCCCTCGCTCGATGCGCTGGCGGCGGATATCTGGCCCAGCTTTGCGCCGGAAGTGGCACTGGCGGGAGCTGCGGTCAGCTTGCATTAGGCAAGCGGGAGGGGAAGCAAGGCCAGGGCGCTGCCCTGGACCCGCTGGGGCCGGCGGCCCCAGACCCGCGAGTAACATCACGCGCCTTCTACTCAGAGCTTCTTGGGGCGCGAGAGATGAGCGATAGCAGGGATTGCAGTTCGTCGGCGTCCGCCGGGGTTTTGTCTGGACGGAGGCGGGCGATGCGGGGAAAGCGGAGTGCCACTCCGGAGCGGTGGCGCTGAGAGCGCTGTGCGGCGTCGAAGGCCACTTCGAGGACCAAGCCGGGCTCGACTTCGCGGACCGGTCCGAAGCGTGCGACCGTGTGGTTCCTAATCCAGCGGTCCAAAACGACCAACTCCTCGTCGGTGTAGCCGGCGTAAGCCTTGCCGACGGGAACGAGCTCGCGCGTGCCATCTTCGCCAGAGCGCCATAGGCCGAATGTATAGTCTGAGTAATACGAACTGCGTTTACCGCTTCCTCGCTGGGCATACATCATGACTGCATCAATGGTGAGCGGATCGCGTTTCCACTTCCACCAAAGACCCTTTGGTCTGCCCGGAACGTAGGAACTGTCGGCACGCTTGAGCATCAAGCCCTCGATTGAGGCGGCGCGGGCGCCGGCGCGTATCTCAGCGAGTTCGTTGATCGTTTGGAACCCGATTAATTCGGAAAGATCCATTCTCCTCGGATTGTTACGTTCAAACCAGGCTTCAAGTTGACGGCGTCTTTGATCGAAGGCAAGTGGACGAAGGTCCGTTTTGTCGTCGAACAGGATGTCGTAAAGCCTGACGGCGACAGGGTGGCTCGCCATCATGCGGGCACTTGGCAGCTTGCGGTTGAGCCGCTGCTGCAGGTCGGCGAAGGGCGCAACGACGCCGTCGCGGATCACGAGAAGTTCGCCGTCGAGAACGGCATGGAAATCCATGACATCGAGGATTTCCGGAAATGCCGCGCTGATGTCGTCGGCACCGCGGGAAAAGATGCGCCGGCCGCCTTGGGTGGCTACGAGCTGAACGCGGATGCCGTCCCATTTCCACTCGGCGCGTATCGTGCCCGGATCGAGCTGCCCAAGATCGGCGGCCTCGATTGGATGGGCCAGCATCGGCGGCCGGAACACCGGCTGGTCGCGCGGGTCAGGGCGTTCGCCATGGCCTTCGATCCAGGCGAACAGCGGCGCGTAGGGTGGGGCGAGACCGTGCCAAACCTCCTCGATGTCGTCGGGCACAAGACCGGCCGCGGATAGTTCGGCAAGTGCCGTCTTGGCAAGCCGCGCCGAGGCGCCGACGCGAAGCGCACCGGTGATGAGTTTGAGGATGGCGTAGCGGACGGCGGGCGTCGACGCGTCCATCCACGTCTCAACGGTGCGCGGCAGGTCGGCCTTGGTGGTGGTGGCGAGCGTCTCGACGATCTCGGCCAGGGTGGGGATCGGCAGGTTGACCGGGCGCGGCCGCCACATCAGCGACACGGTCTCGGCGAGATCGCCCACGAAATCGTAGGACCACGCGAACAGGACCGGATCTAGACGCTGTTCGGCGACTGCACGGATGATGCCGGGTTTGGCGAGGTCGAAGGCGAGCTCGCCGGTCAGTGCTGCAAGACCCCAACCGCGGTCAGGATCGGGTTCGGTTGCCAGGAAACGTTTCAGCAAGGCCACTTTAGCCAGGCGGCCCGGGGTGAGCGTGAGGAGTTCGAGCAGTTCGGCAAACGCGATCATGCGGCGACAACGCGCGCGGCTGCGCGCGATTGCAGGCGGATATCAGAGGAGTGGACGCTCAAGCGCGCGAAGCCGTGGACGCGCGACGAAGTAGCCTTGAACGTAACGTATGCCCAGTTTGCGTAGGGTGTTGAGTTCGGCCTCGGTCTCGATCCCTTCGGCGATGAGTTCCACTCCGAGTTCGGCGCAGATGCCGGCGAAGCCGGCAACAATCGTACGTCGTACGGCCGAGCTGTTGATGTCGCGGGTCAGTGCCATGTCGAGCTTGAGGATGTCGGGGGTGAGGTCGGCGAGAAGGGTCAGACCCGCGAAGCCCGCGCCAAAGTCATCGATGGCGTTTCGGAAACCATGCCCGCGATAGACGCGGAAGATGTCCATCAGCTTGGCGGGTTCGGTGACGTGTTCCTGCTCGACCACCTCGAAGATGATACGCGAGAACGGTATCCCGGCGCGGCGCGCCGCGTTGACCGAGGTGCGAACGCAACGGGTGGGATCGTACATCGCGCCCGGCATGAAGTTGATCGACAGGCTGGCGCCGCTTTCGACGAGGCCTAGAGAGGCTGCCGTCTCGATGGCTTGACGGCGGGAGGACTGGTCGAAGGCGTAGCGGTTGGCCTCGTTGACCTGGCTCAGAACCGACGGGGCGGACTGGCCGTCGGGTCCTCGCACGAGCGCCTCGTAGGCGAAGACGCCGCCCGTGGTGAGATCGACGATCGGTTGGAAGGCGTGCGAGAAAGGAAACGGTGAACTCGCCGACTTACAATCGGCGCAGGACTGATCCCTCTCGATTATGGCTGTCGGCACGTGTGAACTCCCCTGGTCGGCAACAGCTTCCTCGATAACTGTAAACAATTGTTTGCGATCTCTAGATGCCAAGCGATGGCTGGCGAAGGATCATGTGGTGTTTGGCCTGACCACGCAGCTGTGCGTTTCGAGCCGAAAATGCAACGTCCGTGTTTGAACTTTGCGTCAAATGGTCCAAGGTCGCGGCGTCGAGCTCTTCGAAGCGGCGGCCGCGTTCGGGGCCATGCGGCACCCGGACGAGAAGTGCCGGCTCTTGCGACCAGGTGATCAGCGACTGCAGGCCGGCGGCCAGGATGAGGTCACGCAGAAGATGGGCGGTGACGTAGGCGTCGGGACCTGCGCGATGCGCGGGGAGGCCGAGTTCTCGGTTCAGGCCGTTGGGCTTGCGCCAGTAGCGGAGCGACTGGTTGGAAAAGGACGGTGCGTCGGGCCAGACACGCAGCGCACACTTGAAAGTACAGATCCAGGGCTGCCCGGCGGTGAGGTGGTCGCACCAGCGCTGCTCAAAGGCGGCGCGGTGAGCGGCAAACGCAGTGATCGTGATGGTCTCAGGGCGGAGCACCGCGGGCGCCGTCTCAACCCACGAGGCAGCACCGGCGACATCCTCGTCGATGATGTGGTGGATTGCCGCTGTTTGCGGGGTGATCGGCATGCCGGGATCGACGAGAGCGGCCTGCGTCGGCCCGAGCAGCGAGGCGCCGTCGTCATCGAGGACGACATCCTGCCAACCGATCTCGACGACGGCGGCGTTGGGCGGGCGGGAGCCGGTCGTTTCAAGGTCGACGACGCGGATGATCGTGCGGGTCAGGATGGGGGACGTCCGAACCAGGCGCCCGCCTGCGGGATGATCGGCTGGGCAGGCGGCGGCGTTTGGCCGCAACAGTGGATAGGACCCTCATAGTTGCCGTCTGGCTGCGCCGCGTCGCGCTGATCGACGACGGCATTGCCGGTGCGGCCGGGATAGCGCGGGCTCGGCACGCTCTGGCAGAGGCGAAGAAAATTCAGGTCTCGTCTCCTGTCGAGATGGCGGCTGGAGTGGATGTGGTGTCGTCTTCCTCGTCGCCATAGCCGATCAGACGCAGTGCGCGCCCGTTGAGGCCGCGTTTTCCGACCTCGTGGATCAGCGCCTCCTCACGTCCGTGGGTGACCCAGATCTCCGGGGCCTGCACGTCATCGATTGTGGTGTTGAGCTCGTCCCAGTCGGCGTGGTCCGAAATGACGAGAGGGAGTTCGACGCCGCGGACGCGGGCACGCTGGCGGACGCGCATCCAGCCCGAGGCGAGGCAGGTTACGGGTTCGGCGAGACGGCGGGCCCAGCGGTCGGCGATGGCTGAGGGGGGTGCGAGCACGATGGCGCCGGCAAGCTCGGCCTTGCGCGCGACGGTTGCTGGTCGCAGCGCCCCGAGCGGGATGCCGAGCTGTTCGTAGGCGTCGCACAAAGCGGCGAGTGCGCCGTGAACGTAAATCGGTGCGTCCCAGCCGGCCTGGCGGAGAAGTGCGATCACCCGCTGGGTTTTGC
>CAXUIA010000157.1:0-6111 GCA_964250835.1 uncultured Acetobacteraceae bacterium
GTGCGGGCGTTGCCGGCCACAGTGAGGAGTGGGTGCGAGAGGCTGCAGGTGCCAGGACGCGCGGGTTCGTCGAGACGGGCGTGCGCGTCGACCGTGAGCGGGGCCGCGGCGAAGAGGTCGGGCTTCGGGCCGGGGATCCGGAGTGCCGCGATAACGGCGCGGACGGCGACCTGGCCGTGGTTGCCGGAGAGGTCGGCGCGGACCGCGCCCAATTGGGCGCCGGCGGCGGCGAGCTGCTCGATGTCGAGACGGCCTGTCGCCTGCGGCGTTTTGAAGGGGCCGGCGGCGTGCGCGTCGAGTGCGACCGATTGCCAGGAGACGCCGGCCACGGGCTGCATGGCGGGGGCGTGGGCGGAGAGCGTGAGGTCGGCCGTGTTGCCGGTGAGGTTGGTGAGGCCGCGCGCGGTCAGGGTGAGCGGGCCGGCGTTGAGCGCCGTCCGCAAGACTTCGGCGGCGTGCGGGCCGGCGAGCGAGAGGTCGAGGTGAAGCGGTAGGATCTGAGTGCTGCCGGCGAAGGTGGCGACGAGGCCGGGGCTTGCCGTGCCGGCGGTCAGGCCGGGTTCGTCGGCCGTCAGGCGGAGTGCGATCGCGCCCGGGGTGACGTGGCCTTCGAGGGCGTAGGTGCCGGGGCCGGCCTGGTTGGTGAGGCTCAGGCGCAGGTCGGTGGCGGGCAGCGTGTCGAGGGTGGGGCCGGCGAGGATCGGCTGGAGGCTGGCGATGGCGGCACGGCCGGTGACGCCGACGGAGATCGGGTGGCCGGCGATCGGAGCGCCGACGTCGATGCGCAAAAGGTCGAGCTCGGCCACGCGCAGGCCGAGCGGAAGATGGAGGTGGCCGCCCCCGGTGGTTGGTTTGGGCTTGGCCGGAGGCTCGGCCAGGCGTGGGGCGTCGATGTGGCGCACGAACAGCCGGTCGATGCTGACGGTGCGGTGCAGAAGGGCGAGCGGGTGCCAGTCGAGTGCGGCGTCCTCCACCGTGAGCCAGGCGCCGCGCGCATCGGTGAGCTCGACGCGGGTGATGCGGAGATGATCGGGGAAGCGGCCGCCCAAGCCGGTCAGGCGGACGGCGCCGCCGGTGAGGGCGTTCGCTTCGGTCTCGATCAGATGCCGGCCGGGGCCGGTGTTGGCGCCGATCAGCAGGATGGCCACGAGGAAGAGGGCGAAGGCCGCGAGACCGCCGATCAGGGCCGCGAGGATTTTGAGGAGGCGGGCCATCAGAACGTCTCCCCAAGGCCGACATAGAGCTCGAAACTGTCGTCGCCGGGGATTTTGTTGAGCGGGACGGCGATGTCGAGGCGGATCGGACCGATCGGCGTGTAGTAGCGCACGCCGGCGCCGGCGCCGACACGCAGCGGACCGTTGAAGGGGGCGCTGGTGGCGGCGACCTGGCCGGGGGCGCCCCCCCCCCCGGGCCGGCGTCGCCGAACAGGACGGCGCCGATCTTGCCCACGATCCGCTGGCGGAGCTCGACCTGGATCGCGTCGAGCGACGTGCCGCCCTCGGGGCGGTTGTCGGGGAAGAGCGGCGAGATCTGCTGGTAGCGGTAGCCGCGCACGGTCGTGCTGCCGCCGGCGTAGAGGCGCTGATCGGGCGGGAGACTGAAGGTCGACGCACCCTGGACGGACGCGGCGACGCCGTGGACGGCAACAATGGTGCGGCCGGGCTTGGTGAGGCCCAGTCTGGCGGTGTCGAGATAGGTGGACGCCTGCGCCTGAAGGATGGTGAAGAACGCGTTCGACGCCGTGGTGCCGGGGCCGTTGGCGCCGCTGCCCAAACTGTATGACGGGGTGATACCGAGGCCCACGCGCACGCCTCGGGTGGGCGGATCCAGCGGGCTGGCGAGATCGGTGTTGTCATAGTTGGCGGTCAGCGGGAGCTGGACGAACTCGTAGTTGCGCGTGGTGCCTTCCTGGATGATCTGCTCCTGCTCGCCCAGAACATTGCCGCCGATGTTCCAGCGGCGGGACAGGCGGCGGGTCAGGCCGAACTCGAGCAGAAAGGCCGTTTGGTTGTAGGTGTAGAGGTTCTGTTTGAGTGCCTCGACGCGTACCCGGCCGTTCTGGTCCCGTGCCCAGAGGTCGGGTTTGGTGAGCTGGGCGTAGACGTCGTAGCCGAGGCCCTGCTGGGCGGTGCCGCCGACGCCGGTGGCGATGGCGGCGAGATCGAGCTTTTCCTCGTTGCCGAAAAAATTGTCGTGGCTCCAGGTGACGCCGGCGCTGCCGCCGAGATCGGTCGAGTAGGCGGCGGTGAAGGACACGGTGCGCGGCGGGGCTTCGACGAACGAGAAGGTGACGGGAACGCGGCCGTCGGGGCCGAGGGTTTTGCCGGTGGTGGCCTGGACGGTGGCGAAGACGCCGGAGCTGGCGAGATCCTGGCGGGCGGCTTCGATCCTGCTCGGCTGGTAGAGCTGGCCGGGATGGATTGTGAGCCGTCGCCGGATGAAGCGGGCGTGCACATGGTGCAGGCCGAGCAGGCTGACGTCGCCGATGTCGACGCGCGGGCCGGCTTGAACGGTGAAGACGACGTCGATCGCGTGCGCCGCCGGGTCCTCGTAGGCGGTGGGTGGATCGACGTTGGCGAAGGCGTGCCCGGTGTCCTGGAGGCGGTCGAGCAGGTCGGCGCCGGCGGAGAGCACGTCGGCGGCGATGGCGGGATCGCCCCCGTGGAGCTTGATCGCGTCGCGTGCGTCGAGCGGGACATCACCGTTGAGCGTGATGCGACGGAGATGAAACAGCGGGCCGCGGTCGACGGCGACGTGGATCTTGACCGGCTGCTTGGCGGGGGTGGCGGCGAGATGGTTCGGCAGTCCTGGGTCGTCGATGCCGGACCCGTCGATGGTGACGGTGACGCGCGCATCGTAGTAGCCGAAGCCGCCGAGAACGGTCTGGAGCTGGGCCGCGTCCGAGCGGGCGCGTCCGACGAGCGCGAACGGTCCGGCCGGCGCGGTTTTGCGCAGGGTGACGAGGCCCGATGTGCCGTTGAGCGCGCCGTCGATGGCGCCGTCACCGGTCTTGGCGATGTCGACGGTGTAGGGCTGCGGGTCGGCGGCCCGACTGAGGCGACCGGCCGAAAGCGCGAGAAAACAGGCGGCGATCACGCATGTGGCGCCTTGTTTGGACCGGTTAGCCATTCATTGGCGGGTGTGCCCTGCCTGGGCAGAGGGGGCAAACGGGAAATCGCGGTGTACGAACTTATCGTGAGAAGCGGCGCTGGCGTGCGGAACGTGGCAGGATTGTGGCAGGAAACGTCACGAGTTACATACGGTCAATCATGCAAGCCTTACCTCGACGTCTCGGACGCCGTTGCGAACGCGCGATGTCGTGTGGACCGGCCGCGGCGATCACGCGCGCGGCGATCTCGGCTCCCCGACGGATCGGCAGAGGTGCGCGCGCCGTGACGCGGGCGCTGCTGATCCTGGGTTGGACGGTCATCGCGGCCGGCGTGCAGGCGGTGCTGCTGGCATTGCCCGGGCGCGCGAAGGTTGGTTTCGCGCGGACCTATTGGTGGGTCGTGTGCGGTCTGCTTGGGATGCAGGTTCGCATGCTTGGGCGGCCGGCGGAGTGCCCGCGCGGACGCCAGGTGATCTTTGTGTCCAACCACTCATCGTGGATCGACGTGGTCGTGCTGGGGGGACATCTCCGGGGTTGTTTCGTGTCCAAGAGCGACGTCGCCGGGTGGCCGGTGATCGGGACGATCGCGCGGCTGGGCCGGACGGTGTTCGTCAGCCGCAATCGTTCGGCGACCGCTTCCGAAAAGCTCGACATGACGGCACGGCTTCGCGCCGGCGACAATCTGATCCTGTTTCCTGAGGGGACCAGTTCCGACGGATCGCGTGTGCTGCCGTTCAGTTCGACGTTTTTCGCGATGGCCAAGCCCGTGGCCGACCGTGAAGGACGGCCAGCCTCGGCGGGCGGGCCGCTCGTGCAGCCGGTGTCGCTGGTTTATGACCGGCTGGCGGGAATGCCGGTCGGACGGACCGGACGGCCGATGTTCGCCTGGTTCGGGAACATGGATCTGGCGCGGCATTTCTGGCGGCTGGCGCAATGGCGCGGCATGCGGGCGACGGTGCTGCTGCACGAGCCGCTTGATCCGGCGGAGTTCGGCTCGCGCAAGGAGCTGGCGGCGGCGGCGTGGCAGGCGGTGGCGGTCGGGGCGGCAACGTTGCGCCAAAACAGGCCTGCCGAGCCGTTGCGGCCGGCTTGCGCGGTTGGGCGGGCGCGGGGATTGCGGGCGTTTGCGGCGTAGAAGGAGCTCTGTCTCTTGAGCTCCGCTGCGGCAGCGGGCCTCAGACCCGCGATGTGGGATCCAACGCCCGGCGTTGGCGGGGTTGGGAGCGGAGCTCCGCTATGACGAGCCGATGACGTTTTTGCCGCGGGTCTGATCGTGCTTGAAGAGCGCCGGTTGTGCTGCCAGATTTTGGCTCTCACGGACTCGGTTCCGTGCCGGGGGAAACCATCTTTGAGCGTTTGCGCGCTTTGAACTCCCCGCCCCGCCGCATGCACGTGATCACGTGGGGCTGTCAGATGAATGCCTATGACAGCGGGCGCATGGAAGACGCGATGGCGCCGGCCGGGTACGCGCGGGCCGAGCGGCCGGGCGAGGCCGATCTGGTGATCCTCAATACGTGCCATATTCGGGACCGAGCCGCGGAGAAGGTGTTTTCCGAGCTTGGGCGGTTGCGGTTCCTCAAGGAGGAGCGGCGCGCGTCGGGGCAGTCGATGATCATCGCGGTCGCCGGCTGCGTGGCGCAGGCGGAAGGCGAGCAACTGGTGGCGCGCGCGCCGTTCGTGGACGTCGTGGTGGGGCCGCAGACCTATCATCGTTTGCCGGAGCTGGTGGCGCGCGCGGGCGGGTCGGCGGGCGCGCTGATCGACACCGAATTTCCGGTCGAGCAGAAGTTCGACTCCCTGCCTGTGAGCAAGGCGAGCGGGCCGACGGCTTTCCTGACGGTGCAGGAGGGGTGCGACAAGTTCTGCTCGTTCTGCGTGGTGCCCTATACGCGCGGGGCGGAGACGAGCCGGCCGGCGGCGTCGATCATCGCGGAGGCGCGCGCGCTGGTGGCCGGTGGCGCGCGCGCAATCACGTTTCGTGGGCAGCACGTCAACGCCGATCCCGGGGGGGCGCCCGCCGGCTGGGTGTGCTCACTCGGCAGGCTGATCGAGATGCTGGCGCCGGTGCGCGGGCTCGAGCGGATCCGCTACACGACGTCCCACCCGCGGGACATGGATGAGGCGCTGATCGAGGCGCACGGGTCGGTCGCGGCGCTGATGCCGTTCCTGCACCTGCCGGTGCAGTCGGGATCGGACAGGATGCTGCGCGCGATGAATCGCGGGCACGACCGGGCGCACTATCTTCGCCTTGTCGAGCGGCTGCGGGCGGTGCGGCCGGATATTGCGCTCTCGTCGGACTTCATCGTGGGGTATCCGGGCGAGACGGACGCGGATTTCGAAGCGACGCTGGAGCTGGTGCGAGCGGTCGGGTTCGCGCAGGCCTACAGTTTCAAATACTCGCCGCGTCCGGGGACGCCCGCCGCGGTGGCGTCCGATCAGGTTCCCGAGGCAATCAAGGACGAGCGGCTGCAGGCCTTGCAGGCACTGATCCGCCAAGGGCAGGCGCGCTTCAACGCCGGAGCGGTCGGGCGGACGCTGCCGGTGCTGTTCACCGCGCCGGGACGCCATCCGGGCCAGGTCGGCGGGCGTTCGCCGTATGGGCAGCCGGTTCACCTCGAGGCTCCGCGATCGCTCGTGGGCCACATCCATCCCGTGCGGATCACGGGTTCGGCGATCAACTCGATCACTGGTCACCTGCTGAAGGAGACAGCTTGCGCTTGACACAAACGTCCGCACGCGCGCTCGACGCGCCACCCCCCCTCGCCGCTCCCCGTCAAGAGCCGCCGCGCTCGGTAATGATGCAGTTCGAGGACAACGCTCTGGTGCCGTTGCTGCTCGGCGATCATGACCGTTACCTGACGCGGCTCGAACAGGGTTTTGGGGTCAAACTGTCCTGCCGGGGCAATCGGGTGGCGATCAGCGGCGACGGCGATGCGGTCGAGCTGACGCGCGGCGCGCTGGCGGGCCTGTATCTCCGGCTGACGAATGGTGCGCCGGTGGAT
>CAXUIA010000158.1:0-2766 GCA_964250835.1 uncultured Acetobacteraceae bacterium
GCTCCCAGGAAGGCCGCCGGTCGAGACGGCGGCCTTCCTGCGCGGCCAAGCAATCCCGCCAGGCACACGCCTCGGCCCGCCGCGTGAATGAGCCTCGCCCCGTCCGGCGCTGGGCCATCACCCTCGAATACGACGGCACACCCTATGTCGGCTGGCAGCGCCAGGCGACCGGGCTCTCGGTCCAGCAGGTCGTGGAGGAGGCGGCGGCGCGGCTGGCACACGGCCACCCCGTCACCTGCCACGTCGCCGGCCGTACCGACACCGGCGTTCACGCCGAAGCCCAGGTCGCTAGCCTCGACCTGCCCGAACCGAACGGCCGCGAATGGCAACCCTTGCGACTACGCGACGCGCTCAACTTCCATCTCAAGCCGCATCCGGTGGTGACCATCCGGACTGCCCTCGCTCCTCCCGGGTGGCACCCTCGCTTCTCCGCCACCCTACGCGCCTATCGCTATCAAATCCTCAATCGTCCCGCCCGCCCGGCGCTCGCGACCGGCCGCGTCTGGCACGTCGAACGGCCGCTTGACGTTGGTGCAATGTCGGAGGCCGCGCGCGACCTGCTCGGGCGGCACGACTTCAGCACCTTCAGAGCCAGTGCCTGCCAGGCCAGCGGGCCCGTCCGAACGCTCAACCGGCTTGATGTCACCCGCGCCGGCGATCTCGTCATCCTCGAGACCGAAGCGCGCAGCTTCCTGCACCACCAAGTGCGCAACATGGTCGGCACGCTCGTCCTCGTCGGCACCGGCCAATGGCCGACCGGGCGTGTCCGCGAGGCGCTCGACGCGCGAGACCGCCGGCGCGGCGGACCCACCGCTCCTCCGGCGGGTCTCACTCTCGTCCGAGTCGCCTACCCCGAAGACCCGTTCGATACGGCCAGCGCCGGCTGATCAGACGCCGAACATCGCACGCGCATGCCCGCCAAAGGCAAAGGCGATCGCGAACAGCGCGCAGTTGCCAGCAAACAACGCGGCAACCAGCACCCCGGCACGCAATCTCGAGAGGTCGAGCGCCGCCCGCCCAAGAAAGAAGTGCAGCCACAGCCAATAGCCCGCCAGGAACGCCATGAGCGCGAACAGCGCCGCCTTCGCCGGCAAGCCGGTCGTCACCAGCAGGCTCGCCAACAGCCAGCCGATCACGAAAATCAACGGCATCAACCACTCGCACCACGTGGAGGCGGTGATGTAGCGAAGCCAACGCGCATCGCGATGCCACAGAAGCGACAGCGCCTGCGAGATGACCGATGGCACCAGTATGAAACAGGTCAGAACCACCAGTTCGACCGCGCCGTCCAAAGCGCGTCCGTTCAAGACCGCCACGAACGCATCGACCAGGACAAAAGCAATCCAAGGCGCGAGGCTCGCCAGAAAGCCTTGCGCGCTGGCATCAAACTGCGCCAGCCCCTCACGCTTGCCGCGTGAGAGGAGCGTCAATCCCAGGAGGGTGCTCTGCACGCGTCCAGCGGGCGAGGACGCCACTACACGGCCCGCCGCGGCAACACCGACTCCAGCCATCGCCCGTAGATCTCGGCCAGCGCCAGTAGGTCGGCGACCGGCACGTGCTCGTCGACCTGATGCATGCTCGCACCCACCAGTCCGAACTCGGCCACCCGGCAGAGCGGCGCCAGAAAGCGCGCGTCCGAACTTCCGCCGCCAGTGTCGAACGAGGGCACCAGACCCGTCACCGCGCGTACGGCCTCGGCCAGCGCCATCGTTTCCGGGCCGACCGCACTCAGGAACGGCTCGGCCGACACCACAATCTCCACCGATGCACCCGGCGCGTGCCGCCCGACCAGCGCGCGGATCCACACCTCGAGCGACGCTCCGTCATGGCAATCATTGAACCGCACGTTCAGCCGTGCCGACGCACGCCCCGGAATGACATTTCCGGCCGGATTGCCGACGTCGATGGACGTCACCTGCAGCCGGGACGGCTCGAACCGCTCCGATCCCCCGTCAAGCACCGCGCCGATTGCCTCTGCCAGCAGCAAAACCAGCCGGTGCACCGGATTGTCGGCCCGGTCGGGATAGGCGACGTGCCCCTGAACCCCCCTCACCTCGATGACCGCGCTGACGCTGCCACGCCGCCCGATTTTGATGATTTGGCCGAGCCGTTACGGCTTGGTAGAATCGCCCACCAGGCAGAAATCCGGCATCCAACCGCGTTGATCCAGCCAGTCGACAACCGCACGCGTCCCGTGCGCTGCTACCCCCTCCTCGTCGCCTGTCACCAGCAGACTGAGAGTTCCCTCGGGCACCCCGTCTTCCAGGAACTCAGCGCAGGCGGCCACGAACGCGGCGACCGCCCCCTTCATGTCGCAAGCGCCGCGCCCGATCAGCGTCCCGTCACGGAGCACGGACGCGAAGGGTGGCACGCTCCATCCCTCCCCCGGCGGAACCACGTCCGTATGGCCCGCGAAACACACGTGTGGCGAACCATCACCGATGCGGGCGAACAGGTTCGGCGTCTCTGCCCCGGCCGGTCCGAACGGCAGCATCGCCACATCAAATCCAAGCGACGTCAGTGCGCGCGCGAGCACATCCAGCGCGCCATCGTCGGCCGGAGTGACAGAGCGGCAAGACATCAGGGCGGACGCGAGCCCGACCGGGTCGGGCAGACCGAAGGCGCTCACAGCCGCAGCAGCTCGTTGATCGACGTCTTGGCGCGAGTGCGCTCATCAACCCGCTTGACGATCACAGCGCAGGCAAGTGAGGGTCCTGGCGAACCATCCGGCAAAGGCGCGCCGGGCAGCGTGCCCGGCACCCCCAC
>CAXUIA010000158.1:2776-6099 GCA_964250835.1 uncultured Acetobacteraceae bacterium
GATGCACCAGTCCGGTCTCCCGCTCGACGATCTTCGTCGACGCACCAAGAAAAACTCCCATCGACACCACCGAGCCGCGGCCCACCACCACACCCTCCGCCACCTCGGACCGCGCTCCGATAAAGCAATCGTCCTCGATAATGACCGGCGTCGCCTGGAGCGGCTCCAGCACGCCGCCGATCCCTACCCCGCCGCTGATGTGACAATTCTGCCCGACCTGCGCGCAGCTCCCCACTGTCGACCAGGTGTCGATCATCGTGCCGCGCCCGACATGCGCGCCCGCGTTGATGAAGCAGGGCATCAGCACAGCACCCGGTGCCACGTAGGCGGAGCGACGCACCAGCGCTCCGGGCAACGCTCGAAACCCCGCCTGTTCGAACTCCGCTTCCGACCACCCCTCAGATTTCAGCGCCAGCTTGTCGAACGATGACGCGCCGGCAATCCCGGGTGCGACCGTCGAGCGACGCAGGCGAAACGAGAGCAGCACCGCCATCTTCAGCCATGCATGAACCACCCAGCCATCGCCGTCGGGTTCGGCCACCCGAAGCCGCCCCGTGTCGAGACCAGCCATCGCCTCGTCGACCGCCTCACGCGCCGCAGCCGGACTCTCGGGTGAGAGCGCGTCGCGCACCGCCCAGACCTGTTCGATACGCTCAGAGAGGGCATGGATCATTGGGGCTCACAGGGAATGGGTCGCGCGCGTGCGGGCCACGGCACCCAGAGGCGGGGGCGACCATGCTCAGCCCGATCCGCGCTTGTCAAATAGCCGCCACACGCAATCCTAACCTCTTCTTTACCTCTCCCCGACATGATGCGCCTGCGGCAAGGGAGCAGGACTCATGAGGCAGCACGCTTCGACCGAACGCACCCTTTGCGAGCAAGACCAGTCAACCGAGACCTCGCCCCTCGATGCCGCGCTCGCCAGTCGAGCTTTCTGGAAAGAGCTGTGCGAGACGTTCGGCGACCTGATGTTCGAAACCGATCGCGCTGGCCGCTTCGTCTTCGTCGCACCCGCCGAGGTGCTCGGCTATCAGGCGCATCGTTTGCTTGGCCATCTCGGATCGGACATCGTGTGCGGCTGGGATCGCGCCGGGGGGACGCTCCTCAATCCCTTCGCATCCTCCCGCCCGATCCGCATGCAGCATGTGTGGATGCGTAAGCAGGACGGTTCAGCCGCACTCTTCGCCATCTCCGCCCGCCCTACTGGTCAGGGCGGCGTACGCGGGGTAGGGATCGACATCACCGCCGACGACACGACGGTGCGCGCCAGCGTCAAGGCGGTTCTCTTCCAGGCCACACTCGACCGCATCCTCGCCCGGATGCGCGACGAGGTCCTGACCTCTCGCATCGTCCGTGCCGGCCTTGGTGAGCTCGCCGACTGTCTCGGCGCCGAAGGTGCCAGCGTCATCATTGGAACCGTTGCCGGCGATGGACCGGCGGCGGACCAGCCGCCTGCGCCCCCTCTCTTCGCCACCGGCGGTGGCTGGGACGAGATCGCGCCGCGCATAGTGCTTCCCGATAACGAGGACGGATCGGCAGGCGGTCAATGCGTCACCATTGCGGGCCGCCATGTCCTCCTGATTCCCAGCGGCATCCGGTTCGGCGCGCCGAGCGCCCTCGTCGTTTGGCGCCGCAATCGCTCGGAGTGGCGGGACGACGAACGCCGTCTGGCATCCGCAACTGCCATCGCCCTGCGCACCGCTCTCTAACAGGACACCATCCAGCGCGCGATCACCGATCACGCGCGCACCGACGTGCTGACGGGCCTGATGAGCCGTCGCTCGTTCCTCGAAGAGACAAGACGCCGCTTTGACCGGCTCGACCGCGATGTCGAGCCCGGTACATTGCTGTGCCTCAATGTCGACAAGTTCAGCGCCGTCAATCGAATGCACGGCCTCGATCGCGGCGACGAAGCGCTGTGTCAGATCGGCGCGATGCTTCGTGACACCTTCAGACCGACCGATCTTGTCTGCCGGACGGTGGGCGACGACTTCGCCGTCTGGCTCGACGGCGCCGACATGTTTGCGGCCGCCGAACGCGCGGAATGGCTTTGCCGGCATGGCGCTACGCTGCTGCAGGACGGCGGCACGTGTCGGCTCGGCTTCTCAATCGGGCTCGCGTCACGGCCGCCGCGCAGCGTCGAGGATCTCGAGAGCCTGATGCGGCGTGCGGACGCCGCAATGAGGCAAGCCAAACAAGAGGGAGGCGTCTGGCGTGCCTCGCAACAGGAGATCGAGACATGAATGACTCGCTCACGCTTCACGAGCCCCGACGCGCCACCCAGCCGCTCGCCAAGGCGCGCCAGCACTCGTCGGCAGCACGCCGAAACTCTCGCACCATTCGCGCAGCGAATGACGCCGATCCGATGTCATGCGCCATCGCGAACGGACTTCGCCTCGGAGCGCCCAGTCTTCTGGAACGGCCCGATCCCGCGACCGAGGCACGTCTAGTGACACTCGTCCGCAAACGCTTGGGCGGTCTGATCAGCAATGCACTCAGCATTTTCTGTGGCCACGCGGGCGCAGTCGCGGCGCGGCTCGACGCCGGCGAGCGCAGCCGGCTCCAGGATCTCGCGCTGACGACCAAAATTCATGCCGACGATCTTGTCCCGCAAGTCGCCGCCGCATTGTCGCCGGCTCAGCTCGTCGCCCATCTCGCGGCCGCCTGCGAAGCCCACGCGCCCAACACAATCGACCTGCTTCGATGCCGCGAGGCGGTCTACAGCACCCGTTACCCTCTCGCGCGCGAGGCCATGCTCGACCAGGCCTGCGCGTCCGATCGCTCGGTTGATACGATCGAGCGCGTCGTCACCTCTCACGTCATCGACTGCTTTGAAGCGACAACTCTCCTCACCGCCGACACCATTGATCGCCTGCGCACCTCATGCCCCGGCAACGCCAACATAAAGGCGGAGCCCGAGAGCGCCCGGCTGCGTCTCGAATGTGACCTATCGCTCCAGGACAGGATCATTCAGACCGTCCGGCAGGGACACCTCCCGAGTGCCGTCTCGTTGCTTGCCGCTGCCGCAGGCGTTTCACGCGCGACCGTAGAGCAGGCGATCTGCCTACGCACGGCCAAGGGGCTGGTCAGTCTTGCCTGGCGTGCGGGTCTGAACTCGCAAGGCGCGATCACAATCCAGACCGCTCTCGGACGCCTTCCGCCCGAGGATGTCCTGCAGCCCACCGAGACGGGCGACTACCCCCTGAGCGAGCCCGAAATGCTGTGGCAGTGCAGGTTTCTCGCCCGCAGCCAGCACGCCTTCGCCTAGGACCCAGGGCTCTGCCCTGGACCCGTTGGGGCCAGTTGGCCCCAAACCCCTTTTC
>CAXUIA010000159.1:0-2829 GCA_964250835.1 uncultured Acetobacteraceae bacterium
TCCTGGAGTGGTGCACGCGGGTGATCTGGCTCGATGGCGGACGGGTGAAGGCCGATGGTGCGCCTGAGGAGGTGGTCTCGGCGTATCTCGGCCGCGAGGTGGTGCGTGAGCCTGCGACGAGATTGCCTGCGACGGTCTGACGCGCGTTGCGAGCGCCGCAGGCATTAGATCAAGGGGGGTGGGTGGGCCCGCTGGCCGCAGCGGGGTCGGGGGCCCCCCCCCCGACACTGAGCGTCAACGCCTGCGGCGCCGAGCCGTCCCGTTCGGTCCTCACGGGCTTGTCTTCGCGGGGAAGTCCGAAGCGGGCGAGGTACTCGCTCCGGATCGGCTCCATGGCGGCGGCGGTGATGCCGTAATCCTCCAACCGGTAGCGGTTCTCGCCGTAGCCGCCGCGCGGGTGCTCCGCCACGTAGGCCGACATGCGCCGCTGATCGGACGGGTCGAGCTCGAGGCCCACCTCGTCGCAGACGCGGCGCGCGGTCGCGATCGGGTCGTTGATCAGGTCGATGTGTCGGACATGCAGGGCGTCATCGATGTCGAGGATGGTGCGCAATCCGGATGTCCAATCGCGTAGCACCTGCTGCCCGATGGAGTGGCGGTCGACCTCGCGGGTGAATGGGCGGCGGAGAAGTTCGGTAAGCCGTGCGACGGACGCCATGACGCGCAGCGGATCGCGGTGGACGAGGATCAGGCGGGCGTCGGGGTAGGTCCTTCGAAGCGCAGGGAGGGCTGCGATGTGGTCGGGGGATTTCAGGATCCAGCGCGGACGCCCGTTCCCCTGGAGGTGCTGGAGGAAGCGGCGGTGGAACCGGTAGGCCTCGTCGTGACCGGCGCGATCGAGCCATTCACGGTAGGCGGGAACGTGGTGCGTGGTGTCGAAGCGCAGGCTGCGGAAGGTGTGGGCGAGGATTTCGGTGCATTCTTGCGGGCTGTCGGCGGAGAGGGGGTGCAGGCTGGCGAGCTCGGGGACGAGGCGAGCGAAGACGGCCAGACTGCGCGCGAAGCGTTGGCGGCCGGCACGCGGGTGGGCGGTCGGAAAGGCGGTCTGCCAGGCGAGGGGGATCTGGGCTGAGCTCGCGCATGCGAGCAGCGCGTGGAGGAAGGTGGTGCCGCTGCGCGGCAGGCCGGTGATGAAGACGGGCGCTGTGATGTCGCGTTCGATGATGCTGGGAACCTCGGCTTCGCATGCGTCGAGGATGAGCAGGTTGGCGAGCTTGCCGGTGAGGTCGCGTCGGGTCGCGATACGGCCGAAGGCGGACAGCCGCGCCTCGTCGTCGATGCTCTTGAGCAGGGCGCGCAATGCCGGTTCAAACGGTTCGCGCGGCTGGGCGTGGGTTCGTGTCCGGCGTTGCGCGGTGGCCAGCAGGTCGTCCGGCGATGACCAGATGTCGGGACGGATGAGGCTGCCGAACTCGATGGTCGTGCGGAGCGTGCGAAAGATGATCTCGGATGCCATCGTCACCTCATCGCCGTTGATCGATGTGGGCTGAGACGGGTTTGCCGACCGGCTGGTTGCGAGCGACGACTTGCAGGTTACGCTTCGTGAGGTGTTTTCGCCAACAGCGTTTGGGTCGATAGTCGCCGTGAGGAGGAACCGACAATGAGTGAAGCCATGACCCTGCGGGCGAGCCGTCCCAACCAGATCCCCGAGCGGATGAACGCGGTCGTCTGCTACGGGCCGCACGACTACCGTTACGAGGAGGTCGACGTGCCCCGCGCCGGCCCGGACGACATCATTATCGAGGTCGAGGGCTGCGGCATCTGCGCCTCCGACATCAAGACGTTCGGCGGCGCGCCCTCGTTCTGGGGCGACGCCGAGCAGGTGCAATACACCAAGCCGCCGATGATCCCGGGCCACGAGTTCGTGGGCTACGCCGTCGAGCTGGGCGAGAACGTCCAGCGCGAAGGGAAGTATAAGGTCGGCGATCGGCTTATCTCGGAGCAGATCGTTCCGTGCGATAAATGCCGTTACTGCCTGCGCGGCGAATACTGGATGTGCGAGGTGCACGACCTCTACGGCTTCCAGAAGAACGTCCATGGCGGCATGGCCCGCTACATGCGGTTCCCGAAGACCTCACGCACGCACCTGGTGCCGGCCGACGCACCGTTCGAAAAGGTGATCCTGACCGAGCCCTATGCCTGCTCGGTGCACGCGGTGAACCGCGCGCTGATCCAGCTCGACGACATCGTGGTACTGGCCGGCGCCGGGCCGCTTGGCCTGGGCATGGTGGGCGCGGCGCGGCTGAAGAACCCGACCAAGCTGATCGTGCTCGACACCAAGCCCGACCGGCTGGCGCTCGCCAAGACGTTCGGCGCGGACATCGTGATGAACCCGCTCGAGGAAGATGTCGTCAAGCGGGTCAAGGACATGACCGACGGCTATGGCTGCGACGTCTACATCGAGGCGACCGGGCACCCGTCGAGCGTCAAGCAGGGCCTGAACATGATCCGCAAACGCGGCCGGTTCGTCGAATTCAGCGTGTTCGGCGAGCACGTGACGGCGGACTGGAGCATCATCAGCGACCGCAAGGAGCTCGACCTCTACGGGTCGCATCTCGGGCCCTACTGCTACCCGTTCACGATCGCGGCGATCGCCGACGGACGCCTGCCCACGGAAAACGTCGTCACCCACACGCTGCCGCTGAAGGAGTGGCACGAGGGGTTCGACCTGATGAAGAAAGGCGATAAGTCGATCAAGATCGTGCTGATCCCGGATTGAGGGAGACAGGGGCGCTGCTCCTGGACCCCGCCAAGGGGCTTAGCCCCTTGGATCCCGGGACGTTGATTTTGGCGTGATATGGCCAATTATTGATCCAAGAGGGACGTTAC
>CAXUIA010000159.1:2839-6073 GCA_964250835.1 uncultured Acetobacteraceae bacterium
ACGTACATTCAGGCTCGACTTAGTCTGTTGCTGACGCGCAGGAACGTTACTGGAACAGTGCCTAATGGTGCTCTTGGTTGGGGGCGGACTGGCAGCTGTGGAGCGGAAGGTGGAGGGAGGCGGACATTCGCTGAGGCGCCCCCATCGGCGGCTTCGACCCAAGCACACGACCGCGGATGCAACCGCCGTTGCCGAAAGCGGACCTTCTAAGCGCGCGAACCGTGGAGGGCAGCGTAGACCGTGGGAGCGACGTTTCGAAGCTTCTTTGCAGACGGGCGGATGATGAGTGCAGAGTCTCGTGAGTCGGCTTAAGCTGTTGTATCGGCCGCCTTTTGTCGAATGGTCGCCGCAAGGCGGTCCGCTTCGGCCATGAGCTCGAAAACCTGAGTGCGAAGCTCCAGGAATCGCCTAAGTTCTTCGCCGGCCTTATGCCGCATAGCCTCGGTGCTGGGGGTTTGGACGTTAACACCCCCAAGGAAACGCTCTATCCGGCGTACCCTCAAGTCTTTGTTTGGCGGGTTGAGTTTCTCAAGAAAGTCGCGCCATGGCTTCTGACCCTTGGACTCGTTGCAAGTCCGGCAGCAAGGGACGAGGTTGCGAATACGGTGACCGTGTCCGGAAAAGTCGCCTCTTACGACCCGGTTGAAGAGGTGATCCCACGTGGCTGCAATCCTCCCGCAGTAGACGCAGTGCAGGTCTTCTTCGGGATTTTGATCAAGATCTCGCATAGCTGCGGCGACGACAACTTGGTCATAGGTGTCGTAGGGTGCGAGTGCTGACGCGAAGGCATTTGCAAAGGTGCTCTTGCGTCCCATTATGGTCGACGGGCGTAGATATTTTCTGATGGTCTCTAGCTTCACGTCTGCACCTTGTTGGCTTTCTCTAGCTCTACAAGTCGCCAAATGCCGCGCTTGCTTGGAGAGGTTGGATCAGTCGATGCAGAGGCGGCCAGATGTGAAAAGCAATTTGGTAGCCAGGTTCCTTACTAGGTCATCTAGAACGATCAAACTTGCCAAACCGAGGGTCTTGCTACAGGGTGCTGCTCTGCTGTCTTGACAAAACTTCACTATTCCTCGTGTGACACGGCGTCGCGCCACTCGTCAGGCATTACGATCTTCGCTTCGACCCCGGCATGCTCCGCGAGCAGAAACAGCAGGTTTCCACCATCGAGCAGTTCTAGTGGCTTGCCTTTGGCAAAATCGTAAGCGGCCCTTCCATAACCGCTTGTCGTCACCAGGATGCCCTTTGAGGCGCCCTCGTTCTGACAGGTTCCAAACAGATCCCGGACGGCGCTGACGCCGACCGTGTTCTTATAGCGCTTTGCTTGAATGACGACCTTGCCACCGAACACCGGCCTGGAGTCAAACGCTACGCAGTCTACACCACCATCCCGGGAGGCTTGAGTTTGTCGCGTATCGAGACCCATAGCCGCGAAGAGGTTTGTGATCAGCCCCTCGAACTCGCTCGGAGTGAGTTCCATCAAGTTAGGCCGACTGTCGAGACTCGCCATGACGTCGGTCGTCGCAATGAATCGAGGATCTACCATGTCAAGTTCAACGAGCGGCTTGACTGCCATCAGCTCCGTAGGCGACCGCGACACCGAAGCCTTTAGTGACCGGAGGCACTGTTCGGGTTCGACCTGCCGCAGATTAAGTGTTCCGAAGACGTCGGCCGTCACACGGACTGACAGTAGGCATACGCGCACATCCTGACCGGTTGCTGGATCTATCGCGTCCAGCATTCCGTTGAGAGTGAGACAATCCACGAGCTGTGCTGGGTCAGCACGGAACACGGTGTCCACGCACTTCAACGAAACCAGGTTGATGAGGTGGGCGTACTGTGCCTTCCGCTTAGCGGGCGGCCGGACGACAGCGTCGATGCGGTCAGACGCTTTGATGAACTTGAAGCTCGCCTCCTCTGGAACGGAGGTGATCTCCGGCAATTCCAGGTCGATGACTAAGTGGCGAGAGTCTGTCGAGTAGCCGACCGCTGCTGACTCGGCGTCTGGCTCCCCCTTCAGGCTACTGTCCAGAACAAGCTGAAAATACCCGACAACTTCATCGTGCTCTCCGGCTAGCACGGCAGTCTCGAACGCCTCAACCTGTTGATTGTGCTCAATTATGGCGACCTTTCTTGCAGCCTCGGCCGTTTGGAACTCCGCGAGAGCACGATCTCGCGCCTTCTGCTCCGCGTCGTAAGCCGCGCGATCCGCAAGCAATCGCCGTTCGCACTCTTCCACCTGTTTGCGGAAGCGACCGGCCGCGCCCGGGATCATCTTCGCAATCGTGCTCTGGGGGACGGGAACATAGGCTCGACTTTCCGGCTCCCTCAGAGCCCACTTGCTTTCATCAAACTTGGCAGCCACAAAGCGCTGCTGTCTGGCCCGAAGACTGATTCTTGGATCTCTCGCTAGAGCGTCCACCAGCAATCGGTCTATCTCCAGCTCCCGCTCCCGCACTTCCCTGGACATCTCCTCGGCTTCTTCAGCGCGGGATGCGAGATACTGGCGCGCAGCTTCCTTTGCGTCAGCCCGCTCCTGGGCGAGTTGCGCTCTCTCGGCTCGCCGCTGATCGGCCAGGGAACGAGCGACCGCTCGTTGGCGAGCCCGCTCTTGCTGCTGGAGAAGTCGCTCCGCTCTGGCCGCCGCTCGCGCTACCTGCCGCATACTCGACGCGAACCCTCTATGACGCACGACCAACCCGCCCTGTTTGTTGCACGAGGATAACGTGTCGGACGAGACGCGGGAACAGAATCGTTGCCTACTCAGTCCGGCAGCCCCTCTGGTGCTCGTCGGCACCAGAGACGGTCATAGGTGAAACCTACAGTTGCCCTATGACCCGTAAGGCCAGACTTCAGGTGGTCAACGCGATATCGCGCCCAAGTCTATGTTCCCGGATCGGGATTTGCCGTCTTCTTAAACACAGAAGCAAAACATTGGTAGTTGGGACGGCGTAATGTCCGATGTGACCTCTAAAACCACAAAAGGACGCATGCGTCGAGCAGCGAGTGCACGTCAGGGGTCGAAATCTCTGGCGCGGAGATTGTGCTCCGGGAAGGGTCCTCCTGCGAACAACTCTCAGGAGGCAGCGCACGGGAGAAGGCGCCAGCCATCCGCTGTTTCGGTCACCAGAGCGCAGCTGCTTAGCTGTCCTGCTGTCCAGGCAGCGTCGATGCCTAGAACGGACCTCATGGACGGCTCTGGGTCTGCACGGGATACCTCAACGTAGATTGGCC
>CAXUIA010000160.1:0-6048 GCA_964250835.1 uncultured Acetobacteraceae bacterium
GGCTGGTGTCCTGATAGCGGCTCAGCGTCTCAGCCTCGCGTGCACGCAGCGCCTCGATCCCGTCGCGCACGGTGGCGGTGTGCGCGTCGAGACTGCTGTCGGTGCCGCCCGGCACCATGGGCGGGAGATGCGCACGATCAAGCTCGAGTGCGGCGATCCGCGCCTGTCCGGCAGCCTGGTTCCGTCGGGCGCCGATCGCGTCATGCTCGATATCGGCCTGCGCCGCGAGCAGGCTGGCGAGTTGGGCCGCGTAGTCCGGGAGCGCGTGGTTGGCCCGGAAGTCGGCGAGCGTGGCGTCGGCGGCATCGAACGACGCACGCGCCCGCTGCACGTCGGCGCGCATCGCACGGCTGTCCTGGCGCGTGTAGAGGGCACGCCGGCGCTGCAGATAGAGCCGTTCGAGCGCGCGGAGCACGTCGCGGGCGACGGCGGGGTCGCGATGACTGAAGTCGAGTGTGATCACACTGGCCAGCTTGGACGGCTTGATGCCGAGCTTGTCGGCGAAGATGGCAACCGCCTCCTCCGTCGGGTCATCCGCGGAATGAACCGGACCGGTGCCGGTCAGACCCGCGAGCGTATCGGGCAAGCTCTTGATCGCGGAAAGCAGCCGAAGCGCAAGGCTCGGGCGCTCCAGCAGCTTCGGATAAAGCCGGTGCAAGCCGATCGCGCGGATCACGTCGCGATGCAGGTCCGGGCTCGACAGGATCTCGGTCTCGGTGCCGAGAATGTGGTCGGCGTCAAACGCGGTGTTGGGAGCAGGACCCGCGCCCGCGGGTGTGCGCACGGTGTATTCGGGACCCAGCAGCAGCACCAGCGTCGAGTGCGAGACGTAGCGCGGCGGCAGGATCAGTCCCACGGTGCTCGCCAGCAGCAGGATGCCGCCGCCGATCAGGGCAAGACGCCAGCGTGCGCGCCAGGTGCCCTCAAGAAAGAGACGGAGCGACAGTGAGCCCCCTGCGTCGGCATCGTTCACGCGCCGGCTCCCGCAAACATCGGACGAAGACCAAGAGGTGCCGGTTGGGCGCGCCGCACACGCGGCAGGGCGGCGGTCGCCTCAACGCAGGCGGTCAGGACGAACAGGACGTTCGACTTGCGGCCGAGCGAGTTGCTGGTCGAGGCCGTCAGGATCAGCGCCACGATGCTCAGCCGGCCCCACGGCGAGGTGACCCGCCAGAGGTGGCGCAGCAGGCAGGCAAGGCCGGCCGCAAAGATCAGAAAGCCGACCAGGCCCAGATTGATCAGCGCGAGCAGCCAAAAGTTCTCGATGTCGGTCAGCGCGGTGTCGAGACCGACACGGTAGATCAGGTCCGGCGTCTCGGCGATCGGTGTGCCGAACAGCCAGGCGCGCGTATCAAGCAAACCAAGCACCAGCCACTCGGCGCCACGCGACTGCGCGCTGTCGTCGAGATAAAGCTTGGCGGCGATCCGGCCGCCGATGCCGGTCGCGGTCACCAGCGCCCCGACGGCGGCCGGGAGGAGGGCGGCGCCCGCGGCAAACATAGCGGCTCGCCGCAGCTGCAGCCGTCGGCGAAGCAGGTCGCTCACGACCGATTTGCAGGAGGCAGCAAGCAGCGCCACACACGTGACGAGCAGAGCCGCACGTCCGCCGAAGGCAAGGAGTGCGACGCCGAGCAGGACCAGCAGCGGGACGAGCACGATCGGACGCGGCCGCAATGCCAACGTGGTGAACATGCCCGTCATGGCGAGCATGGCCCCGGTCAGCGGATGGTCGAACAGGGCCGAACTCCGGAACGCGCCGGGTTCGTCAACGAGCGCGGTTTCTTCGAGATAGACCGGCACGAGGTGAAACTGCGCGACGGTCTCACCGATCGCGAGCGCCGCGTTACATGCGATCAGCCCGAGTGCGACGAAGCCGATCGTGCGGCGCTGTCGGTCATCGAGTTGGCGGACCACGAGCGCCAGCAGCCCGGCGGAGAGATAGCTTTCGACGTACACCGCGACGCCGGAGGCGCCGACGCTCACCGCCGAGTAGACGATCGTGAGCGTCATGAGCATGAGGAAGGAGGCCAGCGCCGGTTCGGCCCGCAGCATCCTGACGAGCGCGCCGGCCGGATCCGGGTGGGAGAGGATCAGGCAGCTGACCGACGCGCCGAGCATCCAGGTGGCCGGATGGAATTTGACCAGCGGGTTGCCGCCCGGATGCGCGTAGTCGATGCCGGCGACAAACAGCAGGTTCGCCGATACGGTGAGCGAGAGCGCAATCGACAGCATCGCGAGCCCGAATGCGAGCCTGCGAAGGGTGCGCGGCGCGATCACGCGTCTTCCAGCGGTAGCGCGCGGTCGGGCTCGAGGATATCCTCAGCGACCGCGAGCAGGAAGGTGAATGCGCCGAACAGATAACGGCTGCTACGTCGGCGCGGCGCCTGGCAGAGACGCCACAGCCACTCGAGATGCAGCGCGCGCACCGGCCGGGGAGCGCGCTTGACGAGCCCGAGCGAGACCTTAACCGCCTGTCCGACACAAATCGCCCAGCACGGTGGGAGCCGTGCCCGCAGACGGTCGACAAAGATCTCGCTCTGGGGCGCTCCGACCCCCATGACCAGCAACGTCGTCCGATGCGCGGCAATGCGCTCGGCGAGCACGGCGCACGCCGCCGCGTCCTGAACAAAGCCAAGCGGCGGCACCGCAACTTCGACTTGCCCAGTCCTCGCCGCGGCCCATTCGCCAACGGCGCTCGCAGTACGAGGTCCATCAACGACGAAAAACCATCTCTGCACGTCCTCCAGAGGCAGGGGCGCGCGCATCAGCCTTTCGAGCAGGTCGCAGCCGGTGACGCGTTGCAGGCGGTGAGCGTGCAGCCGGGCATAGGCGAGCACCGGGAAGCCGTCACAGAGTACCATTGCCGCGCGGCTGTAGGCGGCGCGAAAGGCCCTGTCGCGCCGCAATCGAACGATGTGGTCGAGGTTTGGCGTCACAACCAGGCGCACGTCGAGTGGCGGCGCGCGCAGCGCGTCCGCCGCCGCGCCGAGGTCGCTGTCGCTCGGCAGGAAGCCGAACACCCGTCTCGTGGTCACGCCAAGGCCCGACGCCGCTGCGGATCGCGCGCCAATGCCAGGTAGCGCTCGGCGGCACGCTCGACGGTGAACTCACCCGCGCGTGCGCGCAGCATGCCCGACGGGAACTGTTCCCGTAAAAACGGATCGAGTGCGCAGGCCAGCGCAATATGATCACGCGTCGGCACCAGCCGGCCGAAGCGCCCGTTCTCGACGATCTCGGCCGGTCCATACGGACAGTCGGTGGACACGACGGGCGTCCCGCACGCCATCGCCTCGATCAGCACGTTGCCCAACCCTTCGTAGACCGACGAGAGGACGACCGCGCAGGCGCGCCGCATGTAGGGCAGTGGATTACGGCGGAAGCCCAGGAAACGCACGTGGGCTGACACGTCGAGGTCGGCCGCGAGCTTTTCGAGCGTGTCGCGAAGCGGACCTTCGCCGAGGATCATCAGTCGCGACGAGTGCTGCCGCCGATGGGCCGCAAACGCGCGGATCAGCGTGGTATGATCTTTTTGCGCCACGAGACGGCCCACCGAGACGTAGACGGGCGGCGCTCCCTCGGCGAACCAGGGCTCATCGATCCGCTCACCGGCGCGCGCGGCAAAGTCGGGCGTGATGACCGGATTGTGGATGACTTCAATCCGGCTGCGCGGAATGGAGGCGCGCATCGCCATGTCGTCAGCGACACCGCCGGAGACGGCAACGACGTGGTTCGCGATCGGGCTCAACAGGCGGTAAAGCAGCGGCAGCACGCGGTAGCCCGCGTCGATGCGCGTTTCGACCGAAAGCGCGTTGTGCTGGCAGACGATCAGGTTGCAGTCGGATCGGGAGACGAGTTTGGCCAGCATGGCGGCGACGTTGTTGTGACCTAGGCTGGCGAGCAGGACATCGGGCTGCTCGGCACGCAGAAACCGGGCAAGCGGGCGAACGTCGGCGATGGTGCGGGCTGTATTGAAAGCATGGACGTCGATCTCCGGAGCGACCTCGCTGCGCAGTTCGCCCTCATCGGTGTGGAGCAGCAGCGTGGTGCGCATGCCGAGTTCGCGCAGGCGCGCGAGCAGATGCAGGCGCATGCGCTCGACACCGCCGCCCGCGAGCGAATGGATATAGCAAGCGATGTGCAGCGGCCCGTCACGGCGCGTCGCGCGCCTGGCGGCAAGCGGTATTGCAGCGGCAGCAGTGGCGCTCATGGTGTCTCTGTCCTGGTGCGTGTCGAAACAAAGCGTAAGCGGCGTGCTGCGTCGGCGGGCGCCCGCGCGAAGATGGCCGCGAGGCGGTCGCCGTAGGACCGGATATCGAACGCAGCTTCGAAGCGCCGCCGCCCGGCCTCGCCCAGCGCGGCCCTGAGTTCGGGCGAGGCGATCAGGCGCGCCAGCGCGGCCGCGAGCGCCTCGGCATCCCCGGGCGGCACAGTCAAACCGTTGACGCCATCATGGACGGCCTCGCGCACATCGCCCACTTCGGTCGCCACCACCGGCAGGCCAGCCGACATCGCTTCCAGGATCACCATCGGCAGCGCCTCCTGACGCGAGGGCAGGACAAGGGCGTCAGCTTCCGTCAGCATGGCGCGGGCCTGAGCGCTCGGTATCCAGCCCAGCAGATGCACCCTGTCGCCAAGTTGCAGGCGGTCGACGACGCCCTGCCAAGTAGCGCGATCGCCGTTGCCCACCAGGTCGAGCGTCCAATCGAGCTGTGCGAGTTCCGGACGCGCGAGCGCGTCGAACAACTCGGGCAAGCCCTTGCGTTCGGTCAGCGCGCCGAGAAACATCAGCCGGCATCGCGGCGAGGGAGAGCGTGGCCTGTGCACCGCGTCGGGAACCGCATTGGCGAGCACGTGCACCCGCCGCGCGTCGACGCCGACCCGGTCGATCATGTGCGCCCGGGATCGCGCGCCGAGCACGATGACGGCGGCGGCCTGACGAAACAACGCGGTGATCAGCCATCGCCCGGCAGACCCGGCGCGCTCAAAGAAGCTGTCGAAGTCGGCACCGTGGCCATGGAGCACGACCGGAACGCCGAGCAAGCGGCCGAGCAGAACGAAAGGCGCCTTTCGGACCACGCTGCCATAGGCCGCGACGTGGATATGCAGCAGTTCGATGTCGCCGCGAAGACCGCCGACCGCGACCCTCCACCAAGCGCGGGCGAAATGGCGGCCCATGCGGACGCCGGACGACATGCCGCCGCTGTCGAGAATGCGCATCGGCCTCCTCGATCCAGCCCAGACCATGGCTACATCGTCGACCAGGCGGCAGATGCCGCCGGTGGAACCGCGTCCACCGGGTGCCACGACCCAAACCCGGCTCACAGAGAGACCACGGCGGCTGAACGGCCTTTCGAGCGGACCGGGGCGGCGGCGAAGGCACGTGCGATGGCGGTGCGGATCGCGGTGGGCCGCAGTTGGTCGTCATACGGGAGCGCCCGCGGCGGCAGGCCGTCAGGGCGTGCGAACTGCGGATCGTTCGCCTGATAGGTGAAGCGGTTGGTCAGGCCCCAGGTAACGATTGTCGTGACGGCAGGCTCGTCGAGCGCGCTGTCGAGGACCCGGCCCACGAGGGCGGCGCCAAGCCGGTCGCGAACGCCAGGGTCGGCGGGCATGTCGCGGTCGCGCACATCGAGTTCGGTCAGGTGGATCTCAAGCCCGAAACCCGCGAGTTCACGCAAAAAAAGCCGATAGGCGGCATCATCAAGCGGATATGCGTCGCTGAGATGCGTCTGAAGGCCGAAACCGTCGATCGGCACGCCGGCGCGCTTCCAGCGTTCGATCAGCCGCAGGTAGGTGGCGCGCTTGGCGTCGAAGCGCGCTCCGCGCCATTCCAGCCCGTCCTCGTTGAGAAACAGGCGCGCGCTCGGGTCGGCCGCGCGGGCGAGACGAAACGCGAGCGGCACGTAGTCGGCGCCAAGCGCCTGCCGCCAAGGAGACAGCGTCAGGCCCTCCGGACCACGGTGCCACACCGGGTCGCTCACCTCATTGGCCACGTCCCAGCACAGCGCACGGCCGCGCGTGTGGCCGACGAGGACCGTGATATGACGC
>CAXUIA010000161.1:0-5950 GCA_964250835.1 uncultured Acetobacteraceae bacterium
TTCCGGCACCGTCAGCACCGCATCGACATGCGCCCTGATCATCGCCAGCGGCAGCCGCCCGACAGATGCGACCGCAATACCCTCGGCAATCGTGGCGCCACCCAGCGGCACGATCTCCTCGCCCGGATGCACGCCGAGCGAGTCATGTCCCGCCACCTGCACGCCGATGATCTCGGCGGCCGGGCAGAGCTCCGCCATCACCGCCGCGCACCCGCTGATCAGCCCGCCGCCGCCGATCGGCACCACGATCGCGTCGACCGCGCCGCAATCCTCGACCACCTCGAGCGCCATCGTACCCTGGCCCGCCATGATCGCGAGGTCGTCGAACGGATGAACGAACACCAGCCCGTCGCGCTCGCCCAGCATCGTGGCAAACGCCATCGCGTCGGCCAGCGTGTCGCCGTGCAGCACCACCTCCGCACCCCAGCCGGCGGTCCGCGTGATCTTCGAGACCGGCGTCCCGCGCGGCATCACGATCACCGAGCGCATGCCGAGCAGGCGCGCATGCCGCGCAACGCCCTGCGCATGGTTTCCCGCCGACATCGCCACCACGCCGCGTGCCCGCTCGCGCTCTGTCAGCAGCGCCAGCTTGTTGGCCGCCCCGCGCTCCTTGAACGATCCGACGGCCTGGAGATTGTCGAGCTTGAGCAGCACGTCGCACCCGGCGGCGGCAGATACGGCGGCGCTCGCGACGGTGGGCGTCCGCAGTATCTTGCCCCTGATGCGAGCGGCGGCGTCTCGAACGTCGGAAAGATCAAGCAGGGCCCAAACCCCCGGTTCTAAGGGCGGCTGCCCCCAACAGGGTCAAGGGGCGTCACGCGCCAGCCTGCCTCGCCTGACGCCCCTTGCTTTCTTACGCATACGAAATCGCGAGGATCTCGTAGCTCCGGTCGCCGCCCGGCGCGGGCACCGACACCGTGTCCCCGGTCTTTTTCCCGATCAACGACTTGGCCAGCGGCGAGCTCACCGAAATCCGGCCCGATTTGATGTCCGCCTCGTAGGCGCCCACGATCTGGTAGGTCGCCTCCTTCTCCGTCTCCTCGTCGATCAGCCGCACCTGCGCGCCGAACTTGATCTGGTCGCCCGACAACGTCGACGGATCGATCACCTCGACCGAACTCACGATCTCCTCGAGCTCGATGATGCGTCCCTCAACAAATGACTGCCGCTCGCGCGCCGCATGGTACTCGGCGTTCTCCGACAGGTCGCCATGGCTGCGCGCTTCGGCGATCGCGCGAATGATCGCCGGCCGCTCCTCGCTTTTCAGAAAGCGCAGCTCATCCTCGAGCTTGCGCAACCCGGGCGCGGTCATCGGAAACTTTGCCAACACGTCTGTCCTTACGCTCTAAACCAGGCAACCAGGGGGCAGGAACCGCTTTGCGCCCGTCCGGGTGCGCTCAAAACGATCGCCGAAAGTAGGACTGCAGCGGCGCGACATCAAGTGAACCCGATCGGAGCGCCGCGATCGCGCCAACCGCCGCCCGCGCGCCTGCCACCGTCGTGTAATGCGGCACGCCGTGCGTCAGCGCGGCGCGCCGTATCGTGTAGCTGTCCGCCACCGACTGCGCGCCCTCTGCGGTGTTGATCACCAGTTGGATATCGCCCGACCGGATCGCGTCCACGCAGTGCGGCCGTCCTTCGAGCACCTTGTTGACCACCGACACCGCCAGTTCCGCCTCGCGCAGCGAGCGCGCCGTCCCGCGCGTCGCCAGCAACTGAAAGCCGAGATCGAGCAGCCGGCGCGCAATCGGCAGCAACACCCGCTTGTCCGCGTCGCGCACCGACAGAAACGCCACGCCCGCCTGCGGCAGCCGCACACCCGCCCCCAACTGCGCCTTGGCGAACGCGCGCTCGAAGGTCGGCGCCAACCCCATCACTTCGCCGGTCGAGCGCATCTCCGGCCCCAAAATCACGTCAACGTTCGGAAACCGCGCGAACGGAAACACCGCCTCCTTGACCGCCACATGCGGTGCGGCCGCCATCCCGTCGAGCGAGAACTCCGAAAGCGAGGCGCCCGCCATCACCCGCGCCCCGATCTTGGCGATCGGCACGCCGGTCGCCTTGGCCACGAACGGCACCGTGCGCGACGCCCGCGGATTGACCTCCAGCACATACACGTCGTCCCGCTTGACCGCGTACTGCACGTTCATCAGCCCGCGTATGACAAGCACGCGCGCAAGCGCCTCCGTCTGCGCGCGGATCTCGTCGACCAGCGCCGGCGACAGCGTGTAGGGCGGTAGCGCGCACGCGCTGTCCCCCGAATGGATGCCGGCCTCCTCGATATGCTCCATGACGCCTGCCACGAACACAGACGTGCCGTCCGCGATGCAATCGACATCCACCTCGATCGCATCCTTGAGGTAACGGTCGATCAGCACCGGGTTCTGTCCCGACACCCTGACCGCCTCGCGCATGTAGCGCGCCAGCCCCACCGGATCGTAGACGATCTCCATCGCCCGCCCACCCAGCACGTAAGACGGCCGTATCATCACCGGATAGCCGATCCGCTCGGCAATCGCGGCCGCCTCGTCCGCCGACCGCGCAGTCCCATGCTCCGGCTGGCGGATACCCAACCGACGCAGCAGTGCCCCGAAACGCTCGCGATCCTCGGCGATGTCGATCGCGTCCGCACTCGTCCCCAGGATCGGCAGGCCCGCCTCCGCCAGCGCCTGGCTCAACTTGAGCGGCGTCTGTCCGCCATACTGGACGATGCAGCCAAGCAACGTTCCACGCTCGGCTTCCCGCCGCACCAGCTCCGTCACGTCCTCGGCCGTCAACGGCTCGAAATACAGCCGGTCCGAAGTATCGTAATCGGTACTCACCGTTTCCGGATTGCAGTTGACCATGATCGTCTCGATCCCGGCCTCGCGCAGTGCATAGGCCGCGTGCACGCAACAGTAATCGAACTCGATGCCCTGTCCGATCCGGTTCGGCCCGCCGCCCAGGATCACCACCTTGTCGCGCTCGCTTGGGCTCGCCTCGCACACCGGCGCGCCGAACCCGCCCTCAAACGTCGAGTACAAATAGGGAGTGGCCGACGCGAACTCGCCCGCGCACGTGTCAATCCGCTTATAGACCGCGCGCACGCCAAGCTCCGCCCGACGCGACGCGACCTCCCGCTCGGTCCGTCCGGCCAGCCGTGCGAGCTGCGCGTCCGAAAACCCCAGCGCCTTGAGCCCACGCATCTCCCGCGCCTCGCGCGGCAGCCCGCCGGACGCCACACGACGTTCCGCCGCGATGATCCGCTCGAGCTCCCGCAAAAACCAAGGATCGAACTTGCACGCCTCGTGCACGTCCTCGACCGACAGCCCGGCCCGCAACGCCTGGGCCGCCATCAGCAGACGTTCCGGCCGCGGCGACGAGAGTGCCGCCCGGAACGCGTCCGCCCCGCCGTCTCCCGGCGCCTCGACCGGATCAAGACCGGCCAGTCCCGTTTCCGTCGAACGCAGCCCCTTCTGCAGCGCCTCGCAGAAGTTGCGTCCGATCGCCATCGCCTCGCCGACCGACTTCATGCTGGTGCCCAGCAGCGCCGGCGTGCCCGGGAACTTCTCGAAAGCGAAACGCGGGATCTTGATCACCACGTAGTCGATCACCGGCTCGAAGCTCGCCGGCGTCACCCGCGTGATGTCGTTCGAGAGCTCATCGAGCGTGTAGCCGACGGCCAGCTTGGCCGCGATCTTGGCGATCGGAAATCCCGTCGCCTTCGATGCCAGCGCCGAAGATCGCGACACCCGCGGGTTCATCTCGATCACCAGCATGCGCCCGTCACGCGGATCGACCGCGAACTGCACGTTCGATCCGCCCGTATCGACGCCGATCGCACGCAGGCACGCGATCGAGGCGTCGCGCATCCGCTGATATTCCTTGTCGGTCAGCGTCAACGCCGGCGCCACCGTCACGGAGTCGCCAGTGTGCACCCCCATCGGATCGACATTCTCGATCGAGCAGACGATGATGCAGTTGTCGGCCCGGTCGCGCACCACCTCCATCTCGTACTCTTTCCAGCCGAGCACGCTCTCCTCGATCAGCACCTCGTTGGTGGGCGAAGCGTCGAGCCCCGAGCTCACGATCGCCTCGAACTCCTCACGGTTGTAGGCGATGCCGCCCCCTGTTCCGCCTAGCGTGAAGCTGGGCCGAATAACCGCCGGCAACCCGATCTCCGCCAGCGCCTCGCGCGCCTCCGCCTTGTCGTGCGCGATCCGCGAACGCGGGCTCTCGATGCCGATCGCCGCCATCGCATCCCGAAACTTCAGCCGGTCCTCGGCGCGGTCGATGACCTCGGCACGCGCCCCGATCAGCTCGCAGCCGTACTTCGCGAGCACCCCCGTCTCGTGCAGCTTCATCGCCGTATTGAGTGCCGTCTGCCCGCCCATCGTCGGCAGCACCGCGTCCGGCCGCTCGCGCGCAATCACGGCCGCGACGAACTCAGGCGTGATCGGCTCGATATAGGTCGCGTCCGCCAGCCCCGGGTCGGTCATGATCGTTGCTGGATTAGAGTTGACCAGCACCACCCGATACCCTTCGCCGCGCAGCGCCTTGCACGCCTGCACGCCCGAGTAATCGAACTCGCACGCCTGCCCGATCACGATAGGGCCCGCACCAATAATCAGGATCGACGAAATATCGGCGCGCTTAGGCATCAGACCTCCAAAGAGACGGGGGCTCTGCCCTGACCCGCCGGGGCCGGCGGCCCCAGACCCGCCCTATCTAAAAGTCACGCGGGTCCGGGAGCGCTGCCCCCGGCGGGGTTTTGGGGCGGAGCCCCAATCATCCCGACAAACCGCCCAAACAAATGCCGCGCGTCCGATGGCCCCGGCCCCGCCTCCGGATGATACTGCACCGAGAAACACCGCCGAGCCGGACACGCGATTCCCTCGTTCGACCCATCGAACAGGCTCACATGCGTGACCATCACACCCTCCGGCAGCGACGCATCATCGACCGCGAACCCATGATTCTGGCTCGTGATCTCAACGCGCCCGGTGGTTTTCTCCCGCACCGGCTGGTTCACCCCGCGATGCCCTTGGCGCAGCTTGTAGGTCTTGGCCCCCAGGGCGAGCGCCAACAACTGATGCCCCAGGCAAATCCCGAACACCGGCACACCTGCGTCCAGCACGCCCCGGATCGCCGGGACCGCGTATTCCCCTGTCGCCGCCGGATCGCCCGGTCCGTTCGACAGGAACACGCCGTCCGGCGCGCGCCGCAGTATGTCGCCTGCCGTCGTCTCCGCCGGCACCACCGTCACCCGGCATCCCGCCGCGACCAGGCTGCGCAGGATGTTCCGCTTTGCCCCGTAATCGACCGCCACGACGTGTGGCCGCGCGTCCTCCGCCAACGCCGTCCCATCCCAGAGCCCCTCGTCCCACGCATAGCTCTGCGTGCACGACACGCCGCGCGCGAGATCCATGCCTTCGAGCCCCGGCCAGTCCTGCGCCTGCTGCAGCAGCGCCGGCAGATCGAACCGCCCGTTCGCCGGATGCGACAGCACGCCGGTCACGAACCCGCCGTCGCGTATGCGCAACGTCAGCGCCCGCGTGTCCACCCCGGCGATCCCCGGCACACCGCGCCCGCGCAGCCACCCATCGAGCGCCTCCACCGAGCGCCAGTTCGACGGCGCCGTCGGCAGATCTCGCAGCACCACGCCGCGCGCCGCAATCCCGCCCGCCTCCAGATCCGCCCGGTTCGTTCCCACGTTGCCCACGTGCGGAAAGGTGAAGGTGATGATCTGCCCGGCGAACGACGGATCGGTGATCGTCTCCTGATATCCGGTCATTCCCGTCGAGAAGCACACCTCGCCCACGCACGGCGTCCCGGTGAACGCGCCGAACCCGACGCCCCACATCACCGATCCGTCGGCCAGCACCAGCACCGCCGTCGCCCCGTCCGGCACGACATCCGGCCCCGAGAGCGCCGACATGGGAACGCCGGTCATCCGGCTCACCGTCGCCCA
>CAXUIA010000162.1:0-4631 GCA_964250835.1 uncultured Acetobacteraceae bacterium
GCCCCGGACGACGACACATCGATCGCTCCCGCCGCGTCCTGGGTGACGCTGCCCGTCGCGCTCTCGGCGGTGAAGGTCCCGCCCGGTCCGCTGACCGTCTGGTTGAAGATCGGCGTGCCCACGCCCGCGAGATCGATCGCCGAGGCGGCCCCGAGCGTGATGTCGCCGCCCGCGGTCAAGGCCAGCTTGCCCTCCGGCAGCAAGACGGCGGTCGAGAGCGCGATCGAGCTGCCGGTGAAGTCGATCTCGCCCCCCAGTCCGCCTGCCGGGCCAGCAGGTCCACCCGGAGTGGTGAGCGCGATCGCGCCGCCCGCGTTCACCTCCAGCCGCGCTCCAGCGGCCGCCGTCAGCAGCGGCGTGACGATCGCCAGGTTGCCGCCGCTGTTGGCGTAGCCGCCGTTCGCATACGCCCCCTGCGACTGGTAGACCGACAGCGTGCCGGCGTTGTTGGCGACGACCTGCCCCGTCGCGGTAAAATCGACGTTCGCGAACCCATAGATCGTCCGGCCGAGAAGCGGCGGTCCGCCGGTGACGGCGCCGGTGATGATCGCGGGGGTGAACGGAACCTCACCCGGGGCATAACCGAACTCGATCGTGCCGGCACTGATCGAGATCGTTCCCTGACCCGTCCCAGGTCCATCTGTATAAACCGGTCCGGCGAGAGCCGGGGAATAGGCCACCCCTCCGCCGTTCGTCACCGGCTCGGCAATGCCGTTCCAGATAAAGGTCCCGGCCGTGATGGTCGCAACGTCGCCCGGCCCGCCGAAGCCGTAGATCGATGGTGTCTGGAACTCGAGCGTCTGACCCGACCCGGCCGGAAGGTCGAGGTTGGCGTTGCCAAAGAAGTTGACGGAGTTACTGGCGAGCAGGGTCAGTTGCTGCAGGGCCGGCGCCCCCGGAACCGCGTTGCCCGCAAAGAGCGCGCTCAGTCGTGCGGATGTTAGGTCAAGTCCAGGCGGCGCCACCGCACCAGCCGGCAGTCCGCCCGCCGGCAGAACGTTGACATCCGACACCGCAAAGAAGAGCTGGCGGGCGGCGAAGATCGCACGGTCGCCGACGGTGACGATGCCCGGCGTATCAATAGCGGCCGTCCCCTGGCTGAGCAGCGAAGCGCCGTTCTGGATCGTGACCAGGTCCGTGCTTATGCCTGTAGCTGGCGGCAGAAACCGAAGATTGCCGTTCGAAACGATGACGGCTGCAATCCCAACATTCGAGAGGTTGTTCGCGTAAGGAAAGCCGCTTGAGGAGTCGAGCGTCGGCGCGCCCTTGCCGATGGTGTCGACCGACGCGCCTGCATCCAGCGTGACGCCGTCTTGCGCCAGCAGCACGACCTGCCGCGCAGAGAGCGTCGCGCCGTTGCCGACCGTCACCTGGGTCGCACCTCCCACCAACCCGAATTGGCTTGCGCCCGGTCCGCTCGGGATCGTGACCGAACCACCGATCGCCAGCGTTTCCGGCCCGAGCGCGTCGAGCGCGGATGCCCGCAGGATGAAAGTGTCTGTCGAGGCCGCCGGCGCGCTCGCCTGGGTGTCGTTGCCCGCCTGGTCACCGACGATCTCGATGTTGCCACCGATCGCCAGAACCTCAGCGGTGCCGCCACGACCGCCAGGTGCCGCTCCGAACAGCACACTGCCGTCATTGGTGAGCGCTGGCGTCGTGGACGGAAGCGTCGGCACTGGAATGCTGTAGTTCAGCACAAGCGTTCCCGCGTCGGCCGGCACGAAGACGCGCGGGTAGCCGAACAACGCGGCCTGCGACGTCGCGAACGACGCCAGGCTTTCCTCGTCATAGGACGAGAGCCGACGCACGTCGGCGCCCGACGTGAGCACGACGGCGATCGGCTGGCCCTGCACACGCGTCCCGGCGAAACCGATGGTGCCCGAGATCGAGGTCGACAGATTGCCGATCGCAATCGCCTGCTGGCTCGACGGGTGCACCGTCGGCTGGAGCTCGACCCGGTAGGCACCCGGCAGCAGCGCGTCATAGGCTGGCTGCAGCGTGTAGGTGCCGGCGGCGAGACCTGGAACGCCTGCGCCGATGGTGACCTGCTCGCCCGTCTGCGGCGCGACGTTGCTCGGATATGGATAAGCGAGGACTGGCGCGGGCTGGGTCGACCCGCCGTAGCCGGGAATAAGGGAGAACACCTGGTCGTTGGCAGCCGGCGCCGCAGTCGCCGTGCCAAATTGCAGGAAGGGCGACGCGAGCACGTCCGTCGAGCCACCGCGCCCGCTGTTGAAGCCTGCGCCGGCGAGGATGCCGCCGCCACGCAGATCGACGGTGGCGCCGGCCTCGATGCTGACCGAATGCGCCGCGGTTGTGATCGTTGGCGAAAAGCTCGGAACGCCGTTGCCGCCGCCGGGCGTGTAGGGCACGCCGTCCGCCGTTCCGCCGTAGAGGATCGTCTGACCCGCGGCGCTGACGGACGTGATGCTCCCGGGCAGGAAGTCGACGCGATCGGTGACGCTGTTGGGCGGCTCACCGGGCACATCAAGGTTGCCAAGCTGGATCTGTCCGAGCGGCGCGCGCAAAATCCCGCCCTGCTCGATATAGGCGGCGGCCAGCGTGAGCGACTGCCCGGGCACGAGCGGCGGCGCCGGGTTGGTGCCGGGCGTGCGCGCGAATGTCAGCAACCCCGCCCGTGGCGTTTGCGCCGTGCCGAGCGGCAGTTGCTGATCGGTGGGCAGAACGATCGAGGCCGTAGCCGTCGGATAGAGCTGGGCTGCGGTGAACGACACGTTCCCCGCCGACGTGAACGTCCCCGACAGGATCGTATCGCCGGTGCTGCGGAAGCTGGTCTGGGCGAAGCCGGGCTCGTCAAACGTGAGCGTCGGTTGCAGCCCGTCTGGCGGCTTGTTCAGCAGGTTCGTCAGATTGACGCCCTCGACTTCACCCGTACCGATGTTCAGCGTGTCAGAAACAACCGTCAGACTCGATCCGGTCGCGTTGGTCGAGCGTTCAAACCCAGAGGCGGTCGTATAGTCCACGACGCTCTGCGTGACGCCCGACCCATTGTTGTAGAAGTCGTTGAGGGCGGCATTGCTGTTCAGCACGACGACGGGAGCGCTGATCACCACCGATCCCTGCGTGTTCGTATCCGTCAACACACTGGGAAGACTGATCGAGCCAGTCGTGGACAGCGCGACGTTGCCGTCGAACCTGATGTCAGCCGGCCCAAACTTGGCAAATTCGTCGCCGGCCAGCGTGAGGTTGGAAAAGCCGCCGTCGTTCACCAGGGCGGCGCTGATGTTCGCTGTCCCGAACGCAGCCGAGACCGCAGGGTCGCCTGGCCGCAAGCCGGCAGCAAGGGAACTGACGGATTGCTGCTGCGAGACGATGATCTCACGCTGGATTCTCAGCGCGTCGGGAATGCTCTCGTTGAGCACATTCTCATTTATTCCGTATTCAGGCGTGACCAAATCCACCGTCAACGAACCGCCTTCGGCCGTCGGACCTCCTGCCTTCGCGCGCAACGTCCCGCCGATCGCGATGGCGCTTGTCGAATTGAGGCTGATCGATCCGCCCGCACCCGCAATCTGCAACGGCACGTAAGCCGAGCGGGAACCAGCCGTCGGATCAATCGAGGCCGAACTGCCCGAAGCGTCAAGCAGCGCGCCGGGCCGGATCACCACTGTTGCGTCCGTCGACTCCGGATAGCCGTTGGCGGTGGAGACCGGACCGCCGAGCGCGATCGAGCCGCCCGCCGGCGCGAGGCCATACGGGTTGCCGTAGTAGTCAAGTGCCGTTTGCGCCATCCCAGCCGCGTTCAGCACGGCATGTCCACCGATCCAGATCGACAGTCCCGCCTGATATTGGAGAACGGTCGCGGAGGTCCCCGGCTCGTAGCGATCGTTCTGTATTGAAATCGAGCCATTCGGCGCAGTCAGGTCGCCCTCGACGGTGAGCTGCCCCAATCCTTCGAGCGCGATCGATTGGCCGGGATCGACAGTAATCGACGCGCCTGGATCGACCGAGATCGCCCCGCCCCCGTCTATCAGCATCTTGCCAGCGGGAGCAATCGCCGTTGAGTAGGTCTTCGACAGCAGCGTCAGGCTGGCACCTCTGCGCTGCGTAAGCGTCGCCGTCGTCTGGTTCTGCAGGTACGGCGGCTCCAGGATCAGGTTCGCCGACGACGCGATCGCGCTGCCCGTCGGCGCCGCCAGGCTGGCCGCGCCCGCGACGTAAACCGGCACAACCGGCGCCACCGCCGTTCCGGCCGCCACCTCGACGCCCGGCGGCACCGCGGCCGTGGGATCAGGCGGCGTCTGGCTCTCGATCCCGAACCCGATCTCCGCGTTCGGATTGCCGTATCCGTCGATGCTGTAGCTGGTGAAGCCGCGCTGGAAGAACGCCGGCGCCAGGCGCGTGCGCCCGTCGGGCGTCAAGCCGGCCGCACCGTTCTCGATCAGCACGCCCGGCGCCCGGATGGTCAACGCACCCCCGCCATTGACCCCGAAGCCAGAGATCGTCCCCGCGAGCGAAACCGGCGCGGTCGCCGTCCCGGTGCCGGACGCAAACAGCGGATTGCCGGCCGGGTCATCCCCGATCAGCGTCACGCTGCCGCCGGTGCTGCTCGACAGCGCGCCGGTCGCGCCGACCGACAATCGCCCGTACTTCCTGTTCGTCGGCGCGCG
>CAXUIA010000162.1:4656-5942 GCA_964250835.1 uncultured Acetobacteraceae bacterium
TTGGTCCACAGGCCGGTCGTGTTGATGGTCGCACCGACCGCGACCTGCACGACCGCGCTCTCGCGCGGCAGCACCTGCCCGTTCGCGGTCACCGTCGGGACCAGCGATGTCTCGCTGCCCGGAGTGTTCTGCTGCGGGATCAGGTCGCCGAGCGACACCGCCCCCGCATGCGCCGTCACGTTGGCCATGACGTAGACGCCGGCCGCGTCCAGCGCGAGCGAACCGCCGGTCGCTAGCGTCAGCGGCGACGCCACCGTCACCGCACCTTGGGTGGCGATACTGATCCCGCCCAGTCCCGCGGCATCGACTGCGTTGGTGTCGAGCACGACGGTGTCGAGGCGGTCGTTCGGCAGCACCGTCGTCAGACCCAGCGTGGAGGCGATCGGCGCACCGCCAGCCTCGAACGTCAGCGTCGTCGCGTAGCCGCCGAACAGCCCCGCCGGCCCGTAACCAAATCCGTTGTAAGCGCCTAGAGCGAGCCGGCCCGCAAGCGGCACCACGTTCTGCGGCTCGAGATAGGGATCGATGTTGGGGACATGCGGCTGCGTCTGCGCCGGCCCGTCGATCACGCCGGCGCTGATCGTGCCCTCGAGAATCGCGGTCGGCGCGCTGATCTCGAGCAGCCCGCCGTCGCGTCCAACGGTGTAGCCCGCCTCCTCGACCGAGGACGGCGCCACGAGCGGGTTGTTAAAGGTTTCGCTGACGTTCCATCGCGCGTGCGCAAAGGTCTCGCCGTTATAAACGCCGGTATAGGTCAGGGTCGCCGGCGCGGTCTGCGCGTTGTAAAGCCGCCCGCCCGGCCCGATCAGCCAGGTCAGTCTCAGGGCGCCCGCCTGGTAGTCCACCGCGCCGCCGGCCAGGTTGAACACCGAACCGGGCTGCGCCACCACCTGGCTTTGGCTGCCGCCCGAAATCAGAATGGTGCCCCCGGCCGAAACCCATTGTCCGATGGTGTGCGGGATGTCCTGAACCTGCCCGCCGACCTCCAGCAGCCCGCTCTGCGTATAGAGACGCGCGGTGCCCGGCGTGGCCGCGGCCGCACTCGTGGCGGCCGTCGGCGCGTAGGGGCTGTTGGCGAAGGCGGCGCTCGGCGCCACCGAAACCAGCGAGCGCGTATCGAGGTAGACGGTCGAGTTGTTGAGCGCCAGCGTGTCTCGGTTGAGCGGGTTGTCGCGCAGCTCGAAGCCCTGAACGCTGATCGACACGTTGTTGGCCGACATCGGCAGGCTCACGCCCACCTCGCCCGACACGTCGAGCTGCGCCCCGCTCTCGACCAGCACCCGGCC
>CAXUIA010000163.1:0-5929 GCA_964250835.1 uncultured Acetobacteraceae bacterium
CGTTTGGCGTCGTGGCTCTGGTATCGGCCGCGCTGGAGGCCCTGGTCGGCGAGCTGATCGATCCGGGCGGCACGATAAAGGCGCAGGTCGTCAGCGATGGGCTGCAGTGGACGCTCTGCGACGGACTTGGGCTGCTCGTCTCAACCCCTGCGATCCTGCTGTGCGTCGACGGCGTGCACGGCGCCTTCCCTTGCCCTGCAGGATGGGCCGAGCGTTGGGCGCTGCTGGCCGGCACCGCAGCCCTGGCGCTGGCTTCCTTCTACATCGCGCGTTCACCCACCTTCATGATGTTGTATCCGGCTCTCATCCTGACCGCGTTCCGGGCCGGACCGCCCTGGGTGCTCGCCTCGATCCTGATCACGTCGCTGATCTCGGCAGCGATGACCGCGCATCAGTATGGGCCGTTCACGCTGCTGTCCTCGCATGACTTCCTGCTGGGCCAGGGCATCGTGCAGCCGTTCCTGGTGTCGCTGTTCCTGTGCGCGGTTCCGGCCAATAACGCGCTCGGCGAGAAGAGCCGCGCGGCGCGGAGGCTGCTGCAGATGAAGGAGGCGATTGAGCATGCCGCCACGCACGACACGCTGACGACGCTTGCCAATCGCGATCTTTTCCGCCGCCGGCTTGGCGCACTTTTGAGCGGAAAGAAGACGTTTGCGGTGCTGTTCATTGACCTCGACGGTTTCAAGCAGGTCAACGACACGATGGGGCACGGCGCGGGCGATGGGCTGCTGCGCGCGTTCGGTGCGCGCGTGCTTGGACTAGCGGGCCCGGAGATGACGGTTGCGCGCTTCGGCGGCGACGAGTTTGCGGTGCTGTCGCCTTGCGGACCCGGCCATCCCGAACCGGAGGATTTAAGCCGGGGCATCATTGAAGCCGCGCGCACGCCGTTTTTGCTTGAGTGCGGTCCCGCGCATGTCAGCGCCAGCGTGGGCGTCGCGATTGGCTCGGGCGTTGTGGCGGATGCGGGCGAGCTGATGCGGCGAGCCGACATCGCGCTGTATGCGGCGAAGGCGGCGGGGCGTGACGGGGTCCGGCTGTTTTGCGACGATCTGGGTCGCACGACGCGTGACCGGGTTCAGCTCAAGGCGGATCTGCAGACGGCGCTCGATGAGGACGGTCAGCTCAGGCTGGCCTATCAGGCCAGGGTCACCCGCGATGGTGAGGTAACGGGTGTCGAGGCGCTGCTCCGGTGGCATCATCCAAGCCGCGGTGTAATGCCAGCGGGGGAAGCGATCGCCATCGCCGAGGAGACGGGCACCATCGGACGGCTCGGGGCTTGGGTGCTGCGGGAGTCGCTTGGTTTTGCCGAGCGGTGGCCGGCACTCATGGTGTCGGTGAACGTCTCTGCGTTGCAGCTCCGCCAGCCGGACTTCGTCGCCGATACGCTGGCCGCGATCGGTCGATCAAGTGCTGCCGGGCGGATCGAGCTCGAGATCACCGAGCAGGCGTTGATCAAGGATCCTGACGGCATGCGTGGGAAGCTCGCCACGTTGCGTGGGGCTGGGTTGCTGGTTGCGCTCGATGGGTTCGGGTCCGGGCTGCTGTCGCTGCGCCATCTGCATCGCGGGTTTGTTGACCGGGTAAAGATCGATCGTTCGCTGGTGGGAGCAGTCGGCGCCGGCGAGGAGGCTACGGCGACGATCCGCGCGGTGACTGCATTTGGCCATGCAATGGGCTTGCAGGTGGCGGCGGTAGGGGTCGAGACGGAGGCGCAGCTCCGCTTCCTCGCTGAGGCTGGGGTCGACGAATTTCAGGGACACTGGCTTGATGAGCGGATCGATACGGACTGGAACTCAGTATCAGGCGTTTGGGACGTCGCAGGCGGCTCGCGGGCACGCGGCGCCGTTGTTGGAGACCGGGAAAAAGCTCAGTGCTTGCCCGATCTGCTCCATCTCCGGTCCGTTTGAACGTCGGAGTGCACAGGTTGCCTGCCGCCGCGTCGGCCTGGAAGAGCTTCGCTCTTCTCGCCTGATCGGGTCGCGGTAAAACACTCAGGTGCTCTGTGGTTTCGGGTGGAGAGGCAATGCGGACGCCGGCGGGATGGCGGCGGTTACCGATGTCGAGACAGTTCTCGGTGGGCGTGACGCGGGCGAGCATTGGCCTCGTGCCAGCTGCATCGTTCGCCATGGCGGGGCGAGCTCTCGCTTGCGACGACCTACTGGGTTGATGCAGCTCTTCCCACCGGCGCGTGTGCTGTGCTGTTCAAGCTGCTGAGTGGGGTCGACATTACGGAGGCGCCACGTCTCTACAGTCTTGGGATCGCTGGCTTACTCTGTCTTTCAGGAGGCGCTGGCGTCCTTACGGCCCGATCGCGCAGGGGCACTCGCGCAATATATCGCGGCGCCTAAGTGCCGGTTTGGGGCCGCTCGCCCCAGCGAGGGCTTGGGGCAGAGCCCCTAAGCTCTCACTAGACACGATGGTTGATGACGTCGTCGATGAGTGCGCGATACGCGGCCAGGTAGACGTCCATCCGGAGCGTGTCTTCGGCGTAACGACGGGCATTTGCTGATAGACGCTTGGCCAACGGCCGGTTTTCAAGGACTTCGAGGATGGTGTCGGCGAGCCGGTCGGGTTCGTGAAACGGAGTGAGCAGGCCGTTCTGGCCGTGGGTGATAAACTCGCGGAGCGGGGCGGTGTCGCTGGCGATGACGGCACAGGCGGTGGCGAGCGCTTCGCGCAGGCTCCAGGACAGCACAAAAGGATAGGTGAGGTAGACGTGTGCGTCCGAGCGCTGCAGGAGGCGCTTGTAGTCTAGATATTCGAGCTTGCCCACGAAATGGATGCGGGTCTGGTCGATGCGGTCGCCCAACTCGGTCAGCATCCGCTCGCGCCAGGTGCCTTCGGCGAGGCGGGCGCCGTAGCTGACGCCGTCGCCGCCGACCAGGATCACGCGCACGTCGCGGCGGGCGTCGAGCAGGCGGGGCAGGGCGCGCATCATGGTGTGAAAGCCGCGGTAAGGCTCGAGGTCGCGCGAGACGTAGGTGACAAGGCGCTCTTTGGGGGAGACCGCGACGTCGCCGAGCTTGAAGACGCGTCGCTTGATTTCGGGCGCGGGACGGCAGCCATCGAGGTCGACGCCCTCGGGCAGCAGGGTGATAGAGGGCCTGGCCCAGTCGGGGTAGCTGTTGCGCTGGAACTCGGTGGGCGTGTGGCCGTGGCCGCCGTTGGTCAGCGTGAGAAAGTTGACCGCGTTCTTGGCGCGTATCCGGGGCAGGCTCTCGATGGGAGTTGGAAACTCGGGATCGAAGCCGACATCGAGCCCTTCGAGCCGGTAGAAGAACTCCTGGTAGCCGAGCAGCGGGACGCCGGGCCAGACGTCCTGGATGTCGAGCAGCTCGCCCCAGCCGTGATGTCCGATGACGATGTCGGGGGTGAAGCCGAGACGGGCCACCTCGCGAGCAACCTGGGAGACGGCGTAAGCGCGCACGGTCGCGAGCTCGAACTCGGCGGCGACGGGGAAGGTCGATTTGCCGAGCTCAGGCGGGCGACCGTAGGTCAGGCGGCGGACGCCGTCGATCCGATTGGGGTTGTCCTCGCTGATGAAGACAATGTCGTGCGCCTTTTCCGCCACCAGGTGACGGAGAAGGTGGACGAATTGGCCTGGAAAATTCTGGTGAACGAACAGGAAGCGCACGTGGGCGACCTGCCGGCTCGAATGTGCAGCAGCCCTACTTCCGCCGGCCGGTCACGGGAGCGGGCTTGCCGCGAGCTTGCGTCTTCGCGGGCGCTGGCTTGGGCGCCAGACCGCGCGGTTGGGCGAGTTTAGGGGCGCCTTTGGAGAGGGCGGGCTCGGAGGGCGCGGTATTCTGTCCGGCGGGCAGGATTTCGACGAGGAAGGCTTCGAGTGGTGCGAGGCTTTCGGCCTCACAGGAGCGGCTGCCATCGACGGGACCCGCGGTGCTGCCGTCGGTGAAAGTCGCCTGGACGCGCACCGTGTGGGTGTTGGCGGCATCACCCTTCAAGCGGACGCGGAGGCCGAGGATCGGGAGCGCCATGCCGCGGCTGCCGCAATATTGGCCGCCTTCGGACCAGGGCGACAGCCAGCCGCGCCCGAGCACCGCCTGGTATTCGAGCTCCTCGCGGCCGATGCTGGTTTTGGGAGCAATCGAGAAGCCCTCGATCCAGCGCTGGCTGCCCTTGTCGCCCATCCACTCGCCAATAGCGGCCACGACGTCGCCACGACGTTGGATGTGGGCGGCAACCTCGGCGTTGGCGACGTCGGCTTGGGTCGGGGCTGCACGGACAGGCGCGGCCGCAGCGGGCGCGTTGGGATCGCTGAGCTGCTGGATCTGGATTTTGGGAGCGGGCTCGGCGGCACCGTCGCGCTGGTAAATGGTGATCAGCACTTCGGTGGGCGCCTCATTGATGCGCACAAGGACTGCACTGTCGCGTCCGCCGAACCAGCCTTCGCCGCCGAAGCTGAGGATGTCGACCTTGGGCTGCGAGGCTGAGGGTGAGGCGGAGACGCGCACGCCGGGGAAGCCGGTGCGCTCGTCAACCCGGGTTTCACCGGGCGTGTTGAAGATGCAGAAAACGCCTGGATCAAGCGTCATTAGGTGCGCCGAGACCTTGAGCTCCTGGACCATCTTCTTGGCCGGCTCTGAGAGCTTGGCCTGTGCCTGTGCTGGTTGGACGACCTGTCCGCGCGCTGCCTGAGCCATCCGACACCTTTGTTACGTCTTGCCGCTGTTATGTCTTGCCGCGCGCTCCGGTCACGGCGGCGGCGCGGCGCATGGATCGCTCGGATTGGGGGGGCGTGACAAGCCCTTCGACCGGGATATGAAGCGTGGACTGGGCATCTTTGGGGACAAGCGTTGCCGAAACGTCCTGTTGCGAGAACGCAATCAGCATGTCGTTGACGATGGGAGGCGGGGTGCCGAGCGGCATCAGGCCGCCGCCCTGAATGCGTATTCGTTCCGCGGGCGCGCCGATGTCGAACGCGATCGCTTCCAGGCCGGCGCGCCAGCATTCGGACAGCGTGTAGCACCAAGTCTCCGGCCAGATGGAGGGGAGAAAGGCGAAGTCGGCGTTCTGGGCGCGGAGCAGCGATCCGGCCTCGTCCTCGTCGTAGGGACCGGTGACGAAGACCGGGCCGGCGGCGAGCAGGCGATCGTCCTCGGAGGTGTGGCCGACGACGACGAAACGGATCGGCAGATTGCGGGCGGCAGCGTCGCGCACGCAGGCGATCAGGATTTCGACGCCCTTCTCGGGGCCGATGGCGCCGGGCACGCAGACGATCAGCGGGGCTTCAGGCGTGGGCTTGCGTGGGCTTTGGCGCGGGCGCTCGTTGGCCGGGCGGTTTTCAAACTCGCGCTCCCAGGGAGCGACCGTGACGTTCAGACCGGGAAAGTGAGCCTCGAGCCGGCGGGCGGCGTCGGCCGAGCCCGCGGTGATGCGCCGGGCGGCGAAAAGCAGGGCGGAGGAGCGGTCGACGAGGTCGCCCGGGGCGATGTCCTCGCCGAGGTTGCTGCCGGCCTCGGCGACGCAGCGCCGGCATCCTGCAATGGCTGGCTCGCCGCAATAGGTCTTGGCGGGTCCGAGGAGCGCTATTCGGGGACAGAACCAGGCGTAATCGTGCAGCCAGACATCGATGGGGCGGTCCAGTTCGCGGCAGAGATCGGGAATGGAGGCGTGATGGCCGAGCAGATGGTGGATCTCGATGCGGGAGGGTTGAAGGGCGGCGAGCAGCGCTACGAGCGCGCGGTGCTCGTTGGGGAGGGTGAAGCGGAGGGTGGGGTTGGCTTGGCTCGCGTCGGGCTCGACGACGCAGAGGTCGGTGCGCTCGCCCTCGGCGTCGCTGCGCATGAGAACGGGACGGGCGCCCTCGGCCTCGATGGTGCCGCGCCGGGGGCGGATGACGCGCTCGACGCCGCCGCCTGCCTGGTGCGTGACGACGATGACCGACGGGGGGGGATCGGGGCGGGCGTCG
>CAXUIA010000164.1:0-5436 GCA_964250835.1 uncultured Acetobacteraceae bacterium
GTCTAGCCAAGTTTGGACCGACGCAGTTCGTGCTGCGCGTCAACAGCGTGCCGTCGGTGCTTTCCCGTCTAAACGACATCCCGATCACCGTGCGCAATGGCCAGCCGATCCTGGTTCGCGACGTCGGCTGGGCGCGCGCAGGCGGTGCGCCGCAGCAGAACATCGTTCACGTCAACGGCAAGCCCGGCGTGCTGCTGTCGATTCTTAAGGACGGTCCGACCTCGACGCTCGACATCACGGACGCCGTGAAAGGCTTTTTGCCCACCATCAAGGCCAGCGCGCCAAAGGCGATCAAGGTCATCTCGCTGTTCGATCAGTCGGGTTTCGTCGACGATGCCATCGGCGAGGTCGTGCGAGAGGGCCTGATCGCGGCTGCCTTGACCGGGCTCATGATCCTGATGTTTCTGGGCTCATGGCGGGCGACGCTGGTCGTGCTGGTCTCAATCCCGCTCTCGATCCTGAGCTCTCTGGCGATCCTCGCGCTGATCGGCGAGACCATCAACTTGATGACGCTCGGCGGTCTCGCGCTCGCGATCGGCATCCTGGTCGATGACGCGACGGTGGCGATCGAAAACACCTACCGTCTGCTCGAGGAGAAGAAGCCGTTCCGCGAGGCGGTGGCCCACGGTGCGGCCGGCATCGCCAAGCCCGCGCTAATCTCGACGCTGGCCATCTGCTCGGCCTTTGTCTCGGTGCTGTTCCTGACGGGTGCCGCCAAATACATCTTCACACCACAGGCGCTCGCTGTGGTGTTCGCCATGCTCGCGTCCTACCTGCTGTCGCGCACGCTCGTGCCGATCCTGATCGACGTCCTGTGCGCCCGCGAGCATGACGAGTACGCCCCGAAGCCGCACGGCCGCATCGCGCGCGCCTATGGCCGGTTCCGCGAGAGCTTCGAAAACGCCTTTTCCCGCTTTCAAGGCTTTTACGTGGCTTTGCTGACGGCCATCCTGGCTCATCGGTTGCGCACGGTTGCCGTGGCCGCCGCCACCCTGGTGGTCGCCTCCTGCATGTTCGTCACACTCGGCCGCGACTATTTCCCTGTCATCAGCGGCGACTCTGTCACGCTGCACGTGCGTGCTCGCGCCGGCTTGCGGATTGAAGATGCCTCGCGTCTGTTCGAACGTGTCGAGAACACCATCCGCCAAGTCGTCCCGCGTCACGACATGGGCGATATCGTCGACAATATCGGCCTGCCCTCGATCACCTACAATCTAGCGTTCAACGACGGTACCTTCGTCTCCTACAATGACGGCCAAGTTCTCGCGACCTTCCGGCCGGGCAGTCCGGTGCAGTCTTACGTCAAGAAGCTCCGCGTGGTGCTGCGTCAGCAGTTCCCTGACGCCGTATTCTACTTCCAGCCTTCGGACATCATCACTCAGATCCTCGATTTCGGCACGCCTTCACAGATTGACGTCCAGGTCCAGGGCAAGCACGTGGCGCAGGACACCGCTGTCGCGCGCGATCTGCAGCGCCGCATCGCCCACATCCCGGGTGCGGTCGACACGCACATCCAGCAAATCCTCGATGCGCCCGACTACAACGTCGACATCGACCGTCAACGCGCGTCTGAACTCGGCTTGACCATCCAGCAGATTGCCAACCAGATGACGATTGCGTCGTCCGGATCCTTCCAGGTGAACCCTGCCTTCTGGACCGACCCGAAGACGGGCGTTCCCTGGCAGCTTTGGGTGCAGACGCCGGAATACCGGTTGGACACGCTGCAGAAGGTCCAAAACACTCCACTCAGCACAGCAGGCAGTCCGGGAGGCGCGCTCAACCTGCTCGACAACGTCGCGAGCTTTCAGCGCGGTGTTGAGCAGAGCGTGCAGACCCGGATCAACTCACAACCCACGTGGGACGTTTACGCGTCTGTCCAGGACACCGATCTCGGCTCGGTCGCGGGTCCGGTTCAGCGCATCGTGGCCGAGGAACAGAAGCATTTGCACGCGCCGGACAAGATCGTCATCCGCGGCCAGATTGAGAGCATGAACGACGCCTTTCTTCATATCGGCGTTGGCCTCGTTATCGCCATCGTGGCTGTCTATCTGCTGATGGTGCTGAACTATCAAAGCTGGGGCGACCCGTTCGTGGTCTTATGCGCGCTGCCCATGGTGTTTTCAGGCGTGATCTTCTCGCTTTTCATCACCGGCACGAGCTTTTCGATCCCGTCATTGATGGGTGCGATCATGAGCGTCGGCGTTGCGAGCGCGAACTCGATCCTGCTCGTCACCTTTGCGCGTGAACATCGCGAAGAGACCGGTTGCTCGGCCTTGGAGGCGGCGATCATGGCGGGGCAGACGCGGCTGCGTCCGGTGCTGATGACGGCGGGGGCGATGTTCGTGGGTCTGATCCCGATGGCGCTCGCGCTCGGGGAAGGCTCGGAGGCGAACGGCGCGCTCGCGCGCGCGGTCATGGGTGGCATCGCGGTCGGCACGTGCTCGACGCTGCTGTTCGTGCCGTTCCTCTATGCGTTGCTACGGCAGGCGCCGGTTCGTGCGCCGGAGGATTATATATGACCGACGAGAGACGCTCGCGTCTGCCAGGCAAGCGGCTGGCCTTCGGTGTGACGATCCCGCTTGTGGCGCTGGTTGCGGTCGGGATATTCGGTCGCATCGCGACGAACCGCGCCGCGGACGAGACTGTCGGGATCACCGATATGACGCCGACCGTGGATGTCGTGCCGGCTAAGCGCGTTGACGCTCCGATCACGGTGTCGCTGCCCGGCCAGACGCTGCCATACGATCAGGCATCGCTTTACACCCGGGCAACAGGTTACGTCGCCGAGCGCCTGGTTGATATCGGCAGCCGCGTTCGCAAGGGCGACCTCCTTATGCGGATCGCCGCACCCGACACCGATGCGCAATTGGCGCAGGCCATCGCTCAGGTCGGCCAGACGGAGGCAGCACTCCTGCAGGCGCAGTCCAACCTCAAGTCGGCGTTCGACACCAGGCATTTGGCCGACGTCACCAGCCATCGCTCGACGGTGCTTGCAAAGGAGGGTTGGACGCCGGTGCAGACGGCCGACAACGACACCGCCACCAGGCAGACCTCGCACGAGAGTGTCGCCTCCGCGCAGGCGGGCATCGCGGTCGCGGAGGCGAACCTCAACGCGCAGAAGGCGACCGTGCAGCGCCTGCAGGCGCTCGTTGGTTTCGAGCGCGTCACCGCGCCTTTCGACGGTGTGATCACCACCCGTGCAGTTGATGTCGGCGATCTTCTTCAGGCCGACACGACCAGCGGCGGAACGCCCGCCTTCACGATCCAGTCGGACGACGTTCTACGCGCCGACGTTTACGTGCCGCAGAGCGAAGCGGTCGGCATACGAGCCGGAATCGACGCCAGCGTCACTTTGCCTGAGCTTCCAGGCCGTATCTTCCGGGCCACCGTGTCGCGCAGCGCCGTTGCGATTGACGACGCATCGCGCTCGATGCTGACCGAGATCGACATCCCGAACTACGATCACGTGTTGCGGCCGGGCCTTTACATCAACATCTCGTTCCAGGTGCCGCGTCCGCATCCAGTCGTGGAGGTTCCGGACGCAGCCATCATCTTCAACGGCGACGGGCTCCAGGTGGCGACAGTTGGGGATCACCTAGTCCATTTGCGCCGCGTCACGATCGAACATGACCTCGGGACGATCGCCGAGCTATCGGACGGACTAGAGGGCGGCGAGCGGGTCATCATCAGTCCACCCGCCGATCTGGTCGAGGGTGAAAAGGTCAGCGTCCCGCCTGAGCAGGGCGTCAAAGAGGCAGCATCAGGTAAGATGCCGCCGGCATAGTTCATCGAGCGCGACTGGGGGCGTTGCCCCCAGCCCGAGGCCAGGAACAGAGCCCCTATGAACGTCCACCCTCTCCAGGCTCCCGCTTCTCGTGCTTGGTCCCGCCGCCCGTGCTGTTCTGCTCGTCGGGATGCTTGCGCGTCGCAGGTTGCTTCTGGTGATGCGCACCTGCGACATCATGCGGCTTGTCATGATTGACATGGCTGCTGCCTGGTCCACCCGTCGAGCGGTCGGTCGCGGGGATCTTGCTGCTTGTGGTCATCATCGTCTCCTTCGCGGATAGAACGGCCTGCTTCGCGCCAGGTTCAGTCCTCGGTCAGACGGGTTCGCAGGCGCTGGCTGAAACTCTCGCCGGCGCCGTCATTGAGCTCGGCCGGCGCACCGCTGGCGAGCTGCTCGACCAGACGGCTGGCGATCAGCCCGCGATGGCCCCGCTGCCAATGATCGATCGCGTCCGCGTCCGCGATCCATTCGGGCAGTCGCAGCAGCAGCCGCGCAGCCAGTCCATCGAGCAGGGGTTCGTACGTCGCGCGAAGGGCCGCGAGCGTCTCCTCTGTGTCCTGCCCGCCTCGCCAGGTCAGGCCGGCGCCGGTCAGGATTGCGCCGAGCTCCTCGTAGCGCTCGGTAGGCAGCCGGTTGCCGCCTTCGAAACGCGACGGCAGTACGCTGAGCGAGCGCGCCATCTCGACCATCACTTGGCGCGCCATCGTGAACGTCATCCGCGCCTGAAGCGGATCAGTGCCTTCAAGACTGACCAGGATGAGCGCGCAGGTGTCCATGATTGCGGTCACTGCCGCAAGCCAGGACTGATTGTCGTGCTGCGAGCGGTAATAGACCAGCATCGGGTAGGAGAGATGGCTTTCGAGCAGTTCCGAGCCCCAGACCTCCCACTCGCGCAGGAGCTCGTCGAGCTTGGCGAGACCCCGGCCGCGTGCGTGACGAACCAGCATCGTACAGGCGGTGGGCGGTGAGCCGGCGCGCCCGTCGAGCTGGATCACGTGCGCCTCGCGCCGGGTGAACAGCTGGTATAGCACCGGCAGGTAGCCGATCACCACGGCGATGAAGCCGATGCCGAAGCCCGCCTCCAGCACCGAGACCAGGCGGCCGCCGGCGCTGTGCGGCACCACGTCGCCGTAGCCCAGGGTGAAGAAGGTGACGCCGCTCATGTAGAGCTGCTCGGAGTAGGGCGAATCCGCGCCGGGGCCGTGCGCCGGCTCCAGCGCCCAGCCGAGCGTGCCGAACCCGGCGATCAGCGTGCCCGCCCAAGTGGCGAACAGCATCAGCATGGCCAGCGGGCCGAACAGGCTGAGCCAATGCTCCCGGCGGGCCACGTGCGGGATGCGGACGCTCAGGCCCGACCAGGCGCGCCAGGTGGAGCGGAAGAACAGCCGGGTGATGCGGCGGCGGCGGCGGATGCGGCGCGGCAGCAGCATGACCTCGAACGCGTCTTGCAGCACCAGCGCCACGCCCAGCAGCGCCAGGCATCCAACGATCAATCTCATATGGTCCCTTTACGCCATCAGCGCCGCCGGTAGCGCAACTGAGTGCAACGCCTTGCAACGGCAAGGCCCCGGCTGCGCTTGAGACGCGACCCCATGGCGGAGCAGGCTTATGAGCGGCGCGACCTACCAGCCCACCGACACGCTGAAACC
>CAXUIA010000164.1:5446-5864 GCA_964250835.1 uncultured Acetobacteraceae bacterium
GGGATCGTCGACAGCGGCCCGAGGTACGGCGCGCTGCCCCTGCGCATGACCGTGGTGCGGCTGCCCGGCGGCGGCCTGCTGCTGCACTCGCCGACGCGCTACGCCTCGGCCCTGGCCAAGCAGCTGGAGGCGCTCGGCCCGGTCCAAGCCCTGTTCGCGCCTAACTTCGCCCACTGGGTCCACCTGCGGGATTGGCAGCTGGGCTGCCCCGGCGTCGTCACCTGGGCCGCCCCCGGCCTGCGCCAGCGCCGCCCGGTGCGCAAGGCTGGCGTGGTGGTGGACCACGAGCTGACCGACGTCACCCCCCCGGAGTGGGGCGGCGCGATCACCCTGGTCACGGTGCCCGGCGGCCTCGGCTTCAAGGAGGTGGCGTTGTTCCACGCGCCGTCGCGCACCCTGGTGCTGGCGGCCCTGGTGC
>CAXUIA010000165.1:0-3250 GCA_964250835.1 uncultured Acetobacteraceae bacterium
GTTCGGGATCGTGCAGGGCGGGGTGTTCGCCCGGTTGCGGCGCGAGAGCGTCGAGGCGCTGACGGCGATCGGGTTCGACGGTTACGCGGTGGGCGGGCTCGCGGTTGGCGAGGGGCAGGCGGCGATGTTCGAGGTGCTGGAAGCGACCGCACCTTGTCTGCCGGACGACACGCCGCGGTATCTGATGGGGGTGGGAACGCCGGACGACCTCGTGGGCGCGGTCGCGCGCGGTGTCGACATGTTCGACTGCGTGATGCCGACGCGGGCGGGACGGACGGCGCGCGCCTACGTGCCGGAGGGGACGCTGAACTTGCGTAATGCGCGTCATGCGGGAGCTGACCTGCCGCTGGAGGCGGGATGTCCTTGTCCGGCTTGCGCGCGCCATAGCCGGGCGTATCTGCACCACCTGTTCCGGACCGGCGAGATGCTGGGGCCGATGCTGCTGACCTGGCACAATCTGACCTACTATGCGCGGCTGATGGATGGTCTGCGCGAGGCGGTTTTGGGTGGGCGGCTCGCGTCGCATGCGTCGTCGTTGCGGGCCGGCTGGATGGTGGGAGAGCCAGTGTGAGCGAGGGATTGACGCAGCTCGGACGGCAGGTGGCGGCGCCCGGGAGCCCGGAGGAGGCGATGCTGGAGCGGGTGCGCAACCCGCATCCGGATAGGTTGTATGTGGCGCGGTTCACGGCACCCGAGTTCACATCGCTTTGCCCGATCACGGGGCAGCCGGATTTCGCGCATCTGGTGATCGACTACGTGCCGGACGGGTTCATCGTCGAAAGCAAGTCGTTCAAGCTGTACCTTACCAGCTTCCGCAATCATGGCGCATTCCACGAGGACTGTTCGGTTTCGATCGCGGTGCGGCTGGTTGAGCTGCTGAGCCCGCGTTGGCTGCGTATCGGGGCTTACTGGTATCCGCGCGGCGGCATTCCGATCGACGTGTTCTGGCAGACGGGGACGCCGCCGGAGGGGGTGTGGGTCCCGCCGCAGGACGTGCCGGGCTACCGCGGACGTGGGTAGGATCGAGGACTTCATTCGAGACCGTGCGTTCTCTATTGGGTTCGACGCGATCGGGTTTGCGCCGGCGGAGTTGAGTGGGACGGCGCGGGAGCGGTTGGCGGCGTTCCTGTCGTTGGGCCGGCACGGCGAGATGGACTGGATGGAGCGCCGTGCGGACGAGCGCGCGTCGCCGCGTGCGCTGTGGCCTGAGGCGGCGAGCGTTATTTCGCTCGGGCTGTCGTATGCGCCGGCGGGAGATCCGCTGGCGGTGCTGGCGCAGCGGGACCGCGGGGCGGTGTCGGTGTATGCGCAGGGCCGCGATTATCACGATGTGGTCAAGGGCATGCTCAAGCAGCTCGCTGGGGCGATCGTCGCGCGGGCTCGCGGAGAGCGGGTGAAGGTGTTTGTCGACACCGCGCCGGTGATGGAGAAGCCGCTCGCCGAGCGTGCGGGGCTCGGCTGGCAGGGCAAGCACACCAACCTGGTCTCGCGCACGCAGGGCAGCTGGCTGTTTCTGGGTGAGATTTTTACCAGTCTGAAGCTGGAGCCGTCGGGGGTGCGTGCGGGCGGGTGCGGAAGTTGCGTGCGCTGCCTGCAGGCGTGTCCGACGGACGCGTTTCCGGCGCCGTATCAGCTCGATGCCCGGCGCTGCATTTCGTATCTGACGATCGAGCATGCGGGGCCGATCCCGCTCGAACTGCGGCCGCTGATGGGCAATCGGATCTATGGCTGCGACGATTGCCTGGCGGTCTGTCCGTGGAACAAGTTCGCACGCAAGGCGGGACACGCGAAGTTTGCCGCGCGCGACGGGCTGGCGGCACCGGGACTGGCGGCGTTGAGCCGGCTGGATGATGCGGGTTTTCGCGCGATGTTTGCGGCCTCTCCCGTTAAGCGGATCGGGCGGAACCGGTTCGTGCGCAACGTGCTGATCGCGATCGGAAATTCGGGCGATCCGGGGCTGCGCGGGTGTGCTGCGGCACTCAGGGAGGATCCCGACGCGGTGGTGGCGGAGGCGGCATCGTGGGCGGCGGCACGACTGTCCGTGTGAGCGGATACTTGTTGCGACGGAGCCTGTCGCTGGCGGGACATCGCACGAGCGTGGCGCTCGAGCGCGAGTTCTGGGTGGCACTGCAGGCGATGGCGGATGCGCGAGGAGAGCGGATGGTGACGCTGATCGCGCGCCTGGACGCCGAGCGGGATCCGGCCCGGCCGCTTGCGTCGGCGTTGCGAGTGGCGGCGCTGGCGGAAACGCAGGCGCGTTAGGAATTTGGAAATCATTACGAGGCAGGATCGAGACACGGCCAGGATGGCCTGGTAGCAGGGAGAAGCCCACATGACTGTCTCGACCAACGCCCGGATGATGAACCAGACCGTCAGCCCGCTGACGCTGTCGCACACGTTGCTCTCGCTGGCCGAGGATGCCGACCGTGCGGGCCTGACCCGCAGTGCCGCGCGCTTGCTTCGTCTCGCCCATGTCGTCTGTTCGGACCGTCCGGTCCGTCTGGCGGAGATGAACGACGCCTGAACCGTCTCGACCCCTGCTGACTTGACGGGCGGGGTGCTACATCTGGTTCATGAACTATTGGGGCAAGCTGTTCGGTGGCGTGACGGGGTTCGCGATGGGCGGACCTCTGGGCGCCATGGTGGGCGCGGCACTGGGGCATGCGGCCGACAAGGGCTCGCTGCCTGGCTTGGGAACGCGTTTGAACGCGGTGCCATCGGGTCCGAACGTCGCGCGCGTGGCGGCAAACGTGGCCTCGATGCTGGGACGCAAGGAGCAAATCTACGCGATCGGAATGGTCGTGCTGTCGGCCAAGCTCGCCAAGTGCGACAGCCCGGTGGTGCGGTCGGAGATTGATGCGTTCAAGCGGCATTTCCGCATCCCGCCCGAGCAGGCGCGGGAGGTAGGGCGGCTGTTTGACCAGGCACGCGACGGAAATGACGGGCCTGAGGAGTATGCGCGCCAGATGGGGCGGGCCTATGGGGAGGATCGGCAGCCGCTCGAGGATGCGTTGATGGCGCTGATCGCGATCGCCAGGGCGGACGGGCCGATCAATGAGCGCGAAGAGAAGTTCCTGCGCACGGTGGCGGACGGGTTTGGGCTGGGTGCGCGGACGTTTGAGCGCATACGCGATGGCGCGGCGCGTCGCTCGAGCGACGAACCGGACGCCTATTTGGTGTTGGGGCTGAAGCAGGGAGCGTCGGACGAGGAGATCCGTGCGACCTGGCGGCGGCTGATGCGGGGGCACCC
>CAXUIA010000165.1:3260-5841 GCA_964250835.1 uncultured Acetobacteraceae bacterium
CCATCGAAAAGTCCGCGGAGAGGGTGGCGCGGATCAACGCGGCCTGGGACAGGATCAAACGCGAGCGCGGCTTGTGAGCGGGCCGGAGTGGCTGCCGAGCCCGAACCAGCGGGCGCGGCCGGCTGGTGTTCCGATCGATATGCTGATCCTCCACTACACCGGAATGCAGTCGGCAGAGGCGGCGATCGCGCGGCTGCGTGATCCGGATGCCGCGGTGTCGTCACATTATGTCGTGGACGAGGACGGGGGAGTGGTGTGCCTGGTCGATGAGGGGCGTCGCGCGGCACATGCGGGCGTGTCGTTTTGGCGCGGCCATGAAGATCTGAACGATCGGTCGGTGGGGATCGAGATTGTCAATCCCGGGCATGAGTGGGGGTATCGGGCGTTTCCGGAGGCGCAGATCCGGGCGGTGGAGGAGCTCTGCGCTGCGATTTTGGCGCGCCATCCGATGCCGGCGTGCAACGTGGTGGGTCATAGCGACGTGGCGCCGGATCGAAAGCAGGACCCGGGGGAGTTGTTTCCGTGGCGGCGCCTGGCCGAGCGCGGGATTGGGCGTTGGCCGGATGTCGATGGCGGGGATCTGACGAGGCTGGCTGATGCCGGGCGCATCGGCGATGGTCTGGTGGCGATCGGTTACCGGCTTGATGGTTCTTCCACGTTGCCGGTGGTTCTGACAGCGTTCCAACGCCACTGGCGCCAGCAGGCGGTCACCGGTGTTGCGGATGTCGGGACGTTGCAGGTGATCGAAGAGTTGGCGGGTCTGGGGTGGCTAACCCCAGCAAGGTTAGGGGCAGAGCCCCTTAGATAAGCGATTTGATCCGAAGCAGGCCGAAAGCGGCGATGGTGATTGCGTCGACTATTTCGCCGTCTCGGATCATGTCTTCAAACTGGCTGAGCGGAACGCGATGGAGCGACATGTCCTGCTCGCTGACCTCGCGGCGGGTGGCGCCTTCGGTCAGGCCGGTTGCGAGAAAGACATGGCCGCGCTGGTTGGAGTAGCCGGCGCCCTGGAAGAACTCGCCGGCGTATTGGAAGGCGTGCGCGGTCAGTCCGGTCTCCTCGGCAAGCTCGCCGGCGGCGACGGATGAGGGGGGCTCGCCGGGCTTTTGCTCCCACATGCCCATCGGCAACTCGATCATCCGGCGGCGGACCGGATAGCGGTATTGCTCGACGAGGGTGACGTGGCCGTCGTTGTGCAAGGGGAAGACGACGACGAAGTCGCTGCGCTCGACGACGCCGTAGAGGCCTTCGGAGCCGTCCGGCCGGCGGATGATGTCTTCACGAACACGGGTCCAGCGGTTCTCGTAGGCGATGCGGCTGGAGAGTGTCGTGATCGCCCCGTCACTCATTTCGGCCTATCCATGATCCGCGAGCAATCTGACGGGTGTGCGCATGACCGACAAGCAAGCTGCCTTTCTCGCGACCGAGGAGGGCAAGCGTGTTGGCGATCCGGCTTGGCGCCGGTGGGGACCCTACCTTGCCGATCGGCAGTGGGGGACGGTGCGGGAGGACTATAGCGCCAACGGTGATGCTTGGGACTATCTGACGCATGACGAGGCGCGGAGCCGTGCTTATCGCTGGGGCGAGGACGGGATCGGTGGTTTTGGCCACGAGCGGTTGCACTGGTGTCTGTCGCTGGCTCTATGGAACGGGCGCGATCCGATTCTGAAGGAGCGGCTGTTCGGGTTGACCAATCGTGAGGGAAATCACGGCGAGGACGTTAAGGAGCTTTATTATTATTTAGATGGCGTGCCGAGCCATTCTTACATGAGAATGCTTTACAAGTATCCGCACGCTGCGTTCCCGTATGACAGGCTCGTTGCCGAGAACGGGCGACGCGGGCGGGACGCTCCCGAGTTCGAGCTGGTTGATACGGGCGTACTGGACGAGCAGCGCTATTTCGATGTTGAGATCGTCCACGCGAAGGAAGGCCCGGACGATCTGTTGATGCGGATCGCGGTTACGAATCGCGGGCCGGAACGGGCCTCGATTTGGGTGCTGCCGCAGCTTTGGGCACGTAATAATTGGTCCTGGTATTCGGGGCAGGTCAAGCCGTTGATTGCCGCAGTTGATGCGCGTCATGCGCGGGCGAACCATCCGCGTCTGCCTTCGATGATGCTGTCGTTCGAGAGCGCCGAGACGCTGCTCTTTTGCGAGAACGAGACCAACAGAGCGCGATTGTATGGCGAGCAGGTCAAGGGATTTTGGAAGGACGCGTTCGACCGTTTCCTGGTGCACGGCGAAGCCTCTGCGGTCGATCCGGCTTTGGTTGGGACGAAATGCGGGGGCGTGCACCCGCTTGCAATTGACGCCGGTGCGACGGCCGTTGTTCGTGTGCGGTTCGGAGTGGGCAACGCCGACTTCGATCAGTTCGATGCGGTGGTGGACCGGCGCGCCTTGGAGGCCGACCGATTTTACGAGGCGCTGCAATCGGCCATCGTTGATCCGGAACTGCGGGCGATCCAGCGGCAAGCCTATGCCGGTATGCTGTGGTCCAAACAATTCTTTTACTATGACGTTCGCGAGTGGCTGGCCGGAGATGCGACCTCGCCGGCACCGCCCGCCGCACGACTGTCTGGAC
>CAXUIA010000166.1:0-5822 GCA_964250835.1 uncultured Acetobacteraceae bacterium
TGCACACGGGCCGCATCCAGGGGCTGGTCTCGCGTGAAAAGATCGAGTTTGAGGAGCGCCAGAAACTGCAGTTTCTGGCAAACAAGTTCATGGATGATCTCCAAGAGGGCAGGCGGACCTTTGTTTACCGTACCGTTCCTGGTGAACGCGGTGGAAGTGACGGCGTGCGCGGAATGGACCGGCTATACGACGCGCTCCGATCCTACGGCGACTGTCCACTTCTGTGGGTCAATCCGGCGAACGGGGACCATCCGCACGGCACGGTTGTTCATGTTCGTGATCGTCTCTTTCGCGGCTTCATTCGTCGACTAACGCCCTATGCAAACGCGCACGATTCCGACGAGCTTGCTTGGCTCGACTTGCTCGGCAATGCGCGCCAATCGATTGCGTCGGTGGTCGAAGCGAACGCTGACGCGGTTTGACGCCGCAGCCGGCCCCCCGTAAGACTAGCTGCGCAAACGCCGTGTTTGCACCTCCGGGCGGAGGGGTGGCCGAGTGGCTGAAGGCGGCGGTTTGCTAAACCGTTGTAGTCCGTCAAGGGCTACCGTGGGTTCGAATCCCATCCCCTCCGCCAGCGTGCCGGCATCTGCATGATCTTGGCTACTGGGCGTCCGGAGGCGTCACGTGACGCGACAGATTTCAGCCTTTGTGATGTCCGTGGCTCCGCGCTTAGTATTGGATTTTGGCCGCGCTACTTTGCTGTTCCTGATGCCTTAGGGTGGCTGCTCTCTTGCAACTGATACGAGATCTTTACGTCGCGACTGATCTGCAGGGGGGAGGGCCGGCCGAACTGTCCGTCGAGGCAGAGGCGCAAAATCTGTTTGCCATCGTGCAGTCGGCGTTCAGCCATCTTCCACCGCCTGCGCGCAGCAGAGCCGCCGCGGCACTTGCCGCCCAGATCAGGCAGTTTCTCGAGAGAAGGCAGTGACGTTGACCGGCCGTCTAGCTTCGACTGGTCAGACGCCTGACGATGTGCAGCAGGCTCGATTGATCGTCCGGCTGTAGCTCACGAAACGACTGCAGCAACAATTGCTCGCGTGAGGACGGCAGCATGTCGTCGAGCGATCCCGCCTCCGCCTGTGCTTCGGGGCGGAGCATGCGGACTGGGATCTCCAGAACCCTCGCGATCTGTGCGGCCTTTCCCGCAAACCCGGACCGGCCGGTTTCCCACTGCGCGACAAGACTGCGTGACACGCCGGCTGCTCTTGCGAGCTGGTCCTGCGTGAGGTGGCGGCTCTGACGGATGGTTTTCATCCGTTCGCCTGCGTGTAAATCCTTGCGTAAGCTGCTCATTCTGAGACGGGCCTCGAAATTACTCTTCTGAAATCACGTGCAGCATCGAATCCGGCTGCCGTGCGCCTTTATCTATCCACGTAAGGAGGTAGATGAACAAGCGCATTCAAGAGCAGTTTTCAGAGAAGGCCGGCGCCTTGCAAACCTCCGAAAACTCCGAAGATCGTCGTGAGGCCGGACACCATGACCACAATCCATAGATATGCTCCCTGTAGCCGGTGCGCCGGCGGGAGCGCCCAGCGTGCGAGCGCGATCAGGAAGCCGAGCACCAACGGCAGCAACAGCGCGTTCATGATCTGGACGTCAATGTTCAGATTGACCAGGTTCGGCCAGACCGCGACGAGCACGCTGCCGCAGATCACCGCGACGGCGTAAACGCCGTAGAACCAGCCCGCCTCAGTTGGCTTGTGCTCGAGTGAATGGCGGTAACCGGTCACTTCGCCCACGCCCCAGGCTAACGCCAGTGAGCAGACGATGGCCGCCACCATGCCGGCGCCGAGGATGCCGAGACCGAAGACGAGATGACCTGTCGCCACTCCGAGAAACGGGGTGAGGGCGTCGCTCATCTCGCCCACCGTGTTGAGGCTTGCGTGCCCGTTCTTAGCGCCGATTGTGGCTGCGGTGGCGATAAGCACCGCCGCCATGACCAGCTGCGTCAGCACGGCTCCGAGCGCGGTGTCGACGCGCGCGTGAAAGAAGTGCTCCGGGCGCAGCCGTTTATCGGCGACCGCTGACTGCTGATAGAAGATCATCCAGGGCATGATCACCGCGCCGATATTGGCAGCGGCAAGGTAGAGATAGTCGACGTTGCCGATAGGGATGTTTACGGCGCCCGCCAGCATCTGCGAAAGTTTCGGCCCGGCCTCCCAGGCGACGCCGAAGAAGGCAAGCTCGAACAGGCCGAGCGCGATCGCGACGCGCTCCACGCGCCGGTAAGACCCGGTCATCACCACCGCGATCAGGCAGGCCGCGGCGAGGCTGACGCTTACGCCACGCGGAATGCCGTAGAGTTCGCCCACGCCCGCGACGCCCGACATTTCGGTAAGCAGCGCGCCCAAGGTCGCGACCGCAAGACCGGTCACCGACACCCACGCCCAGAACCGGCCAAAGGTGTCGCGGATCAGTTCGCCGTGTCCGCGGCCGGTGAAAATGCCGAGCCTCACCGTGAGCTCCTGGACCATGTAGAGGATCGGCATCAGCAGGACCTGCAGCAGCAGCATGCGATAGCCAAATTGCACGCCGCTTTGCCCAGCCGTGATGACACTGCCGACATCGGTGTCGGCCAGCATGACAACCAACCCGGGGCCGAAGACCGCCAATGCGAACCGGCGATTCCACCGGCCGGCAGGCCGACCGGGCCACGCGGCGCTCCGTTCCGTCATGTGCGGCAACTCCTCAGCACACAGTGCAAGTGCGATTTATTCGCAAAAACGAGTCGCCGCAAGGCCGGACGCAAGCCTGGTGTTGTTAAGCGACGAGCGGGTGCTGCTCGTGATGCTCCGCCGCCAAACCGTCTGCGGTAAAGACGTGGCAATGGCGGCCGTCGATGGCGAGACGCACTGGCGCGTGTACGCGAGTGGCGTCGGCGCCGTCGGTCTGAACGATGAGCATCGTCCTGTCTTGAAGCTCGACGTGGAGAAGCGTCAGACCGCCGAGCCGCTCGGCAATCATGGCGCGTCCGGCGATCGGACCATTGTCGTTGATGACGACGTGCTCGGGGCGAACGCCGAATGTGACCGACATGCCCGGGTTGAAGCGGTCGGGCGAGACGGATGCCGTCACATGGATGCCCCCTGCTGCGTCGATGGTCACCCCGGCCTGGTCGACCGCGCTGACGGTGGCCGGGAGCAGGTTCATGCGCGGCGAGCCCATAAAGCCGGCGACGAAGAGATTGCGCGGCCGGTGGTAGAGTTCGAGCGGCGATCCGACCTGCTCGACGATGCCGGATTGCAGCACAACGATTTTGTCGGCCATCGTCATCGCCTCGATCTGGTCGTGCGTGACGTAGATCATCGTCGCCGCGAGCTGCTCGTGCAGGCTCGCCAGTTCGATCCGCATCTGACCGCGTAGCGCCGCATCGAGGTTCGATAGCGGCTCGTCGAACAGGAACACTTTTGGATTGCGCACGATTGACCGGCCGATCGCGACGCGCTGGCGCTGGCCGCCGGAGAGTTGGCCCGGCTTGCGCGCGAGATAGGGTCCGAGCTGGAGGATGCGTGCGGCCTCGGCGACTTTCGCCTTTCGCTCCGCGACCGGCACCTTTGCCAGCCGGAGCGCGAAGCCCATGTTTTCCTCGACCGTCATGTGCGGGTAGAGCGCGTAGGACTGGAAGACCATCGCGAGACCGCGATCGGCGGGTCCGATGTCGTTCACCCGGCGACCGTCGATCATCAAGTCGCCCGACGAGATCTCCTCAAGGCCCGCGATCATACGTAGCAGCGTCGATTTGCCGCAGCCGGAGGGACCCACGAAGACCACGAACTCGCGGTCGGCGACGTCGAGCGACACGCCCTTGATCGCCTCGTGGCCGCCATAGCTCTTGCGAAGTTCATGTAGGGCCAGAGTCGCCATCGAAGTGTCCTATTTTACCGCGCCGAAGGTCAGTCCACGCACCAGTTGACGCTGGCTCAACCAGCCGAAGATCAGGATAGGCGCCACCGCCAGAGTGGAGGCCGCCGAGAGTTTGGCGAAGAACAGCCCCTCGGGCGACGAGAACGACGCGATGTATTGCGTAAGGGGCGCGCCGCGCGACGAGGTCAGGTTCAACGACCAGAAGGCCTCGTTCCAGCACAGGATCAGCGACAGCAGGCCGGTCGAGGCAACGCCCGGCAAGGCGAGCGGCAGCAGGACGTGCCAGATCTCGCCCGAGCGTGTCGCGCCGTCCATGCGCCCCGCTTCCAGGATGTCGCGCGGCACTTCCTTGAAGAAGGTGAACAGCATCCAGACCACGATCGGCAGGTTGCTGAAGGTGTAGACGATGATCAAACCCGTCCGCGTGTCGAGTAGGCCCGACGAACGCGCGATCAGGTAGATGGGCACGAGCACGCCGACCGGCGGCAGCATCTTGGTCGACAGCATCCACAGCAGGGTGCCGCGGGTGCGCTTGGTCGGCGAGAACGCCATGACGTAAGTGGCGGGGATCGCGAGCAGCAAGGCGATGACCGTGGCGCCCACCGACACGGCCACGCTGTTGAAGGCGAACAGCCAATAGTCTGCGCGCTGCTGGATGTCGGCGTAGCTCTGCAGCGTCGGGTGGAAGAAGAGGAGTGGCGGGGTGTGCACCGCCGTCAGCTCGCTCTTGAAGCCGGTGAGCACCATCCAGAAGATCGGGAAGAACATGATGGCCGCGACCAAGCAGCCGAGCGCGCCAATCAGGGCAATCTGCAGTCCGCTGCGCTTCATCGCTCAGGTCTCCAGGTTGCGCGCAGCCGAACGCACCAGGAAGAATGCCACGATGTTGGCCAGGATGATGGCGATCACGCCGCCCGCGGAGCCGCTGCCGACGTCGAATTGCTGCAGCGCGTTGCGGTAGATAAGGAAGGCGAGGTTGGTCGTGGCCACTCCCGGGCCGCCCGACGTGGTCACCGCGATTTCCGCGAATATCGTCAGCAGGAAGATGGTCTCCATCATGATCACCACGCCGATCGCCCGGCGTAGATGCGGCACGATGATGAAGCGGAACGTCGCGAATGCTCCGGCGCCGTCCATGCGCGCCGCCTCGCGCTGCTCGTGGTCGAGTGACTGCACCGCCGTGAGCAGAATCAGCAGTGCGAAAGGAAGCCACTCCCAAGACACGATGATCACCAGTGTCAGCAGCGGGAGCTGGCCGAACCAGTCGATCGGTGCGAGCCCCACGGCGCGAAGCAAGGCCGACACGACACCGTAAATCGGATGCAGCATCAGGTTCTTCCACACCAGGGCGGAAACCGTCGGCATGACAAAGAACGGCGCGATGACCAGGAGGCGGGCAATGTTGCGGCCGAAGAACTCCTGATCATAGAGCACGGCCAGCAGCGTGCCCAAGCCTACCGTGATCACCAGCACTCCACCGACCAGGATCAGCGTGTTGAGGAGCGAGGTCAGGAAGTCGGGGTCGGTGATCAGATACCAGTAGTTGTCGAGGCCGGCAAAGCCGTGCTGGGTGGGGTCGAGGAGATTATAGTGCAGGAGGCTGTCCCACAGCGTCATCACCAGCGGGACCAGCGACCAGATCAGCAGCAGCACCACGGCGGGCGCGATCAACGGTAGCGTTACGCCTCTGATCGACGTCCGCTTGTTCTTGCGCACCGCCGGCAGTCCGACCGTTGCGTCCATCAGCTCGTTCGCCTCACCAATCTAGTTTTCCGCCGGCATCTGAGTGCGCCGGTTCCACGACAGCGTTGCGACGGCGGTGCGACTTGTCAACCGAAGCACCAGATGTCATCTCCCACGGCATGAGGAAAGCACAGAAATGAACCTCGTTTTGCTCAGCTATTTTCATGGCGGCGGCGCGGTGGGCGGCATGACCTCGATGATCGTCAGCAGCGTCA
>CAXUIA010000167.1:0-5816 GCA_964250835.1 uncultured Acetobacteraceae bacterium
CAAAGCTGGCCGACGCCATGGTGGCGCCGTGGATGCCGGCGCGGCCGGTGCGGGCGCCGACATAGACCACGGGGTTGCCGATGCCGGCGGCGGCCGAGAGGAAGATCCGGTCGCGCGGCGCGATGCCGACGGTCATGGCGTTGACGAGGGGGTTGCCGTCGTAGGCGGAATGAAAGTTGACCTCGCCGCCGACGGTGGGGACGCCGACGCAGTTGCCGTAACCGCCGATGCCGCGGACGACGCCATCGACGATGCGACGGGTGGCGGGGTTGGCGGGGTCGCCGAAGCGCAGCGCGTTGAGGTTGGCGACCGGCCGGGCGCCCATGGTGAAGACGTCGCGCAGGATGCCGCCGACGCCGGTGGCAGCCCCCTGATAGGGCTCGATGAAGCTCGGGTGGTTGTGGCTCTCCATCTTGAAGATGGCGGCGAGGCCGTCGCCGATGTCGACGACGCCGGCATTCTCCCCCGGGCCGTGGATCACCCACGGTGCGGAGGTGGGTAGCGTGCGGAGCCAGACGCGGGACGACTTATAGGAACAGTGCTCGGACCACATGACGCTGAAGATGCCGAGTTCGGTGAGCGTGGGTGGGCGGCCCTGGATGTCGAGGATGTCGTGCCATTCGTCGGGGGAGAGGCCGAAGGTGAGAGCTTGCGCTTCGCTCATGCCAGGGGCTTCATGCGTCAGCATGTCGTCGACATGACCCCATCCTATGCCGCGAGCGACGCAAAGAACGGCACGCCGTCGGTGCCGCCGGTGAGCACGTCGACCACGTCCTCCGGGTGTGGCATCAGGCCGACGATCCGCCGGTCGGCGCTGGCGATGCCGGCGATGGCATTGCGGCTGCCGTTCGGGTTGGCGACGTAGCGGAAGACCACCCTCCCCTCGCCTTCCAGTGCCGCGATCGTGTCGTCGTCGGCGGTGTAGTTGCCGTCGCCGTGGGCGAGCGGGACGCGGATGGTTTGGCCCTGGCTGTAGCCGTGGGTGAACAGCGTGTCGGTCTGCTCGACGCGGAGATGGCAGTCGCCCGAGAGGAAGCGGAGGCCCGCGTTGCGCAGGAGCGCGCCGGGAAGAAGTCCCGCTTCGGTCAGGATCTGAAAGCCGTTGCAGACGCCGAGCACGTGGCCGCCGGCTTGGGCGAAGTCGCGGACGGCGCGCATGACGGGCGAGTGCGCGGCCATGGCGCCGCAGCGGAGATAGTCGCCGTAGGAGAAGCCGCCCGGCAGGATGATGAGGTCGAGCGGCGGCAGGGTGGTGTCCTTGTGCCATAGCATGGCGGGCCTGCGGCCGGTGGCGCGCTCGACGGCGATGGCCATGTCGGCTTCACGGTTGGTGCCCGGGAAGACGATGATGGCGATGTTTATCACTGGGTCTTGCAAGGAAACGCGCCATGCAGCGCATCGTAGGCCGGGATGGCGGCGGGGCCCGACGCCGTTTCAGGATGAGCCCGGAGGAAGCTGACCACGACGGCATGCATCTGGTCGGCGGTGGTTGCATCAGGGATGCAGGCGGAGCCGGCGAAACTGCGTCCTTGGGTCGGACTCATGTCTTTCTCGGCGCGCGCGATCGCGTCGGCCATGCCGCTGATGTAGCCCTCGCAGGTCAGCTTGCCATGCGGGCTGCTGCAGAGCTGCAGCAGTTTCTCGCCCGTGATCTTGGAAACGCGTTGGGCGTGCGCGAGCGGTGCGGTCGCAAGCAGGCAGGCGGTGACGGTCAGCGTGCGGATCATGGGACGAGCTCCACGTCGAATGTCTCGATAACGGTGTTGGCGAGCAGGCGGCGTGCCATTTCCTCGGCGCGTGCCCTTGCCATGTCGGGAGCGCTTTCGGTTAGCTCGAGTTCAATGACCTTGCCGGCGCGGACCGCTCCGACTTCGGTGTAGCCGAGGCTGTGGAGGGCGTGCCCGATGGCGTTGCCCTGCGGATCGAGGACGCCATCCTTAAGCATGACAGTGACGCGCGCCTTCATTGCATCAGCTCCGTTATTGCATGAGCTCCGTTACTGCATGAGCTCCGGGCCCTTCATGTCGGCGTTGCCGGCTTCGGGAAGGATGCCGAGACGACGGGCGACCTCCTGGTAGGCCTCCTCGACACGGCCGAGGTCGCGACGGAAGCGGTCCTTGTCGAGCTTCTCGTTGGTCTTGGTGTCCCAAAGCCTGCAATTGTCGGGGCTGATCTCGTCGGCGAGCACGATCCGCATGTCTTCGTTTTCCCACAGGCGGCCGAACTCGAGCTTGAAATCGACGAGCGTGATGCCGATGCCGAGAAAGAGACCGGACAGGAAGTCGTTGATGCGGAGCGTGAGTGAGACGATGTCGTCCATGTCGGCGGTCGACGCCCAGCCAAAGGCGGTGATGTGCTCCTCGGCCACCATCGGGTCGCCGAGCGCGTCGTTCTTGTAGCTGTATTCGATGATCGAGCGCGGCAGGCGGGTGCCTTCGGGAATGCCGAGCCGCTTGGAGAGCGAGCCCGCGGCGACGTTGCGGACGATGACTTCGAGCGGGATGATTTCGACCTCGCGGATCAATTGCTCGCGCATGTTGAGACGGCGGACAAAGTGCGTGGGCACGCCGATGTCGTGCAGGCGAAGCATGAGGTGCTCGCTGATACGGTTGTTGAGGACGCCCTTGCCGGTGATGACGCCGGTCTTCTGGCCGTTTCCGGCGGTGGCGTCGTCCTTGAAGTATTGAACGAGCGTGCCTGGCTCGGGCCCCTCAAAGAGGATCTTGGCCTTGCCCTCATAGAGCTGTCGACGACGCGCCATAGAGGCTCCAATCGGTTCCGAGAGAAACGCGCCTGCGAAGTGCTTTAGAGTCTGACTTCCTCGAAGCCAGCCTTGTCGGGCGGCCCCGCCGTGAACAGCCAGTGCGGTTTGCCCTCCCCGGGGATTCCGAGCAGCGAGGAGGACGAGGTGCCGAAGCCGGTGCGCGGCGGGATGTTCATCTCGCTGCCGGCCGGAAGCGAGCGATCCGACATCAGGGCCGGCCAGTCGCCCCAGTCAGGCGGCTCCGGCAGGCGCGCCTTGTCAAAGCGCGGCAGGTGGCGGGCGATGCGCGGCGTGTGCGGATCGTCGGGCTCGCCGGCCGCCAGCATGTGCAGACCGGACGAGAACGGGTGCATTTCGGGATGGCCGTAGCCAAGGCCGCGCAGGAACCAGGCGCCGTTGCGGTCGGCCACGACCATGTTGAACGAGCGCCATTGAGCAGCCTCGATCTCGGCCACGCGGCGTGCACCGGCCTCGGCATCGTTTTCCCGCAGTGCCAGCAGCGGGAGCTCGCCGCGGCTGCGCTTGTTGGGCGCGGGCCCGAGAGAGCCGACGCGATTGAGCACGACAGCGACGACGCCCGCCTCATTGACGCCTTCCCACGTGCCGCCGCCCGGCACATCGAGGCCGCCGATGACGCCGGGCTGGTCGGGCCAATGAGCGGCGGGCCATTTCCACGGCCGGTCAAGGCGCTCGGCGCGATTCGCGCCGACGAGAAAGGGCCAAGCCGCGCCGGGGCGGAGAAAAAAGACGACGGTACACACCGCGTTCTTCTAGCCAACCATCGCGGCAATACCAATGGGGTGGGCGGAAACGCTCGGCGCTCACGTGCGTCCTGCATGCAGGCCGCATGCTGGTGTGAACGCGGGCACGGGTTACATACAGCGCCAGACGATTGCGCGGGGGGTTGATTGGCGGCGAGCACGGGGAATGCTGGCGATCCAGCCGTGCTGGCGATCCGGGCGGTATTAGACGGGACTAAGCGCGGGCCGCGATCGATGCTGCTGCTCGCCGGGCCGGCGGTGGTGGCGTCGATCGCCTACATGGACCCGGGGAACTTCGCCACCAACATCCAGGCCGGATCCCAGTATAACTACAGTCTGCTCTGGGTGGTGCTGGCCGCCAACGTCATCGCCATGCTGTTTCAGGCGCTATCGGCGCGAATGGGCATCGCAACCAACCGCAACCTGGCCGAACTCTGCCGGATCCATTTTCCGCGTCCGCTGGTGCTGTCGATGTGGGGCATCAGCGAGCTGGCGGCGATGGCGACCGACCTCGCCGAGTTCCTCGGTGGCGCGATCGGTCTGTCGCTGCTGTTCCACTTGCCGCTGCTGGTTGGCATGGTCATCACCGGCGCGGTCACTTACGGGTTGCTGGTGGCGGCGGGCCGGGGGGTGCGGGCAATGGAGCTGCTGATCGGCGCGCTCGTGTCGGTGATCGGCATCTCATACCTGCTGGAGCTGATGATCGCGCCACCCTCCTGGGGGATGGCCGCCTATCACCTGGTGGTGCCCGCGCTGCCGGATGCCGCCGCGGTCACGCTTGCGGTCGGCATGATTGGTGCGACCGTGATGCCGCACGCGATCTATCTCCACTCCGGACTGACGCAGAACCGGGCGCCCGCGCGTTCGGAGGCGGAACGGCGCAAGCTGGTTCGGTTCTCCAACCGCGAGACCGTGATCGCACTGACGCTGGCAGGTCTGGTGAACGCGGCCATGGTGATGATGGCGGCCTCCGTCTTTCACCACGGACACAGCGAAGTCGCCGATATCGAGACGGCCTACCACACGCTGATCCCGCTGCTGGGCATGGGGGCGGCCGGCATCTTCCTGGTGTCGCTGCTGGCGTCAGGCGTCTCGAGCTCGGTGGTGGGGACGATGGCAGGCCAGGTCATCATGCAGGGGTTCTTGGGGTTCCGGATCCCGATCTGGGTGCGGCGGCTGGTGACGATGATTCCGGCGTTCGTGGTGGTCTGGCTTGGATACGACGCAACGCGGAGCCTGATCCTGAGCCAGGTGGTGCTGAGCCTCGCACTACCGGTGCCGATGGTGGCGCTGGTGGTGCTGTGCCGACGGTCGGACGTCATGGGTGCGTTCCGGACCGGGCGGTGGACGACCGGGCTGGCCGTGGTGGCGACTTCGGTGGTGATGGTGTTGAACGGGACGCTGGTGCTGCAGGTTTGCGGGGTGACCTTGCCTGGGTTGGGGTAGCGGCGGGGCTCCGCCTCGCCCGCAGATCCGCTTCACCTAGGCTATGGGGGAAACGCCGATGACGTAGGGGTGGGCGACGAAGAGCACGCACCATAGGGCGGCACCGGCGGCGATGGGCGCTGTGCCGACCCGCGCCAACGGCAAGCCATTCGCAGCACCGGGGATGATGGAGGTCGCGGCAGCGAGGCGCTGCCAGGCTTGCGGATCGCGCCTGGCGATCTTGGCGTCGATGGAGGGCATGCCGGCGATGGCGGTGACACCGAAGGCGCCGAAGAACAACAGCGAGGCGAGATCGCCGTTGCCGGCCATGTGCACGCCGGACCAGAGCGCGAAGCTCCACAGCATGGGATGGCGGGTGAGCAGGAAGATGCCGCGGATCGCGGCACCATCGCCGCCGATCGCGGTCGGGTTGCGGGTCAGCACCGAGCCCATGAACAGGATGGCCGCCGCAAGCATGACGGCGGCTAGTACGTAGAGCAGTGCGGCCGGTGCGAACCAGAGTTGGCGGGTGGGCGCCCTGTTGTAGGAGGCGCACAGGAAGGCGATCGTCGCGATCGACAGGATGGAGAAGACGGCGCGGAAGGCAGCCTCGCCGAGTCGCGCGACCAGACGGGCGCGCAGGCCGGTGCCGGCGAGCCCCACATGGACGGCGACCCAGAGGATGGCGGCGATCGCAAGCGCAATCATGAGGATTGGCTCACGGCGCGGACGCCTCGGTTGCGTAATGGTCGCGGAGCGCTCCGAGCCAGATTGTGACCGCTTCGGCGCCAGGATCGGGGTGGCCGGCGGTGCGACCCGAAAGGTAGCTTGAGCGGCCGCGCCGGGCGGTCATGGTGGTGGTGGCG
>CAXUIA010000168.1:0-2531 GCA_964250835.1 uncultured Acetobacteraceae bacterium
GCGCATGGCCGGTCAGGGCGAGACCGAAGCCCCAGTGGCAGACGACAACCGTGCTGGCTTGGTCGGGGTCGGCGGCCATGAGCGCGCGGAAGCGGGCGGCGCGTTGAGCGACGTCCTCGCGGGTTTCGTCGGCGGCGGGCCACCAGGTCTCGGCAAGCGCCGAGAAGTCGATGCCGGGCCAGTCGCGCGCCAGGGCCGAGGCGGGCGTGCCGATGTCGCAGACGAAATAGTAGTGCTCGCGGACGAGGTCGGTGACTTCTAGGGGCAAGCCGGTGCGACGGGCGATCGCGGACGCGGTCTGCAGCGCGCGGGTGTAGGGCGAGACCAGGATGCGCGTCAGGCCACGCTCGGCCAGCGACTGGGCGGCGTGCTCGGCTTGGCGTTCGCCCTCCGGCGTGAGCTTGGGATCCTCGATGCCCGGGTCCCGCTTGGTCGCGGTGAAGACCGCGTTGAACTCGCTTTGGCCATGGCGGAGCACGATCATCGGACGAGAGTGAGGCCGGGTCGGATGCCGGGCAAGCTGGTTCGTTGTCTCCGGCGCGTGGCGGGCTTATCTGTAGCGCGATCCGGCCCCCTTTTGGAGACGGCATGAATTTCAATGCGGGGCATGTGCCCTACGACTTGATCCTGTTCGGGATGATTGCGCTGTTCCTAATATTGAGGCTGCGCAGCGTGCTCGGCAAACGGACCGGGCTTGAGGTCCCGTCCGTCGGCGTTGGACGGCGTCCGCCGCCACCGGTGGTGGAAGGGCGCGCGGAGCCGGCAGCCGCGGCGCGTCCGCTGCCGGATGCGAACAGCCCGGTGGGACAGCGTCTGGCGGCGATCAAGTCGGTCGAGCGGAGCTTCGAGCCCGCGTCCTTCCTGCGCGGGGCGGAGACGGCGTTCCGCCGTATCGTGGAGGCGTTTGCGGCGGGTGACCGGACGGCGCTGCGGCCGCTGCTGACGGAGGCGGCTTTTCAGTCGTTCGAGGGTGCAATCACGGCGCGCGAGGCGGCAGGTCAGACGCAGCGCGGCGAGGTCAAGGCGATCCAGCAGGCGACGATCGAGCAGGCGCAGCTCGTCGAGGGCGGGCCTGGCGGGGGCAAGAAAGCGCTGATCGAGGTGCGGTTCGTGTCGGACCAGATCAGCATGACGATCGGGGCCGACGGGCAGCCGATTACGGGAACGGATGCGGTGACCGAGCTCGCCGATCGCTGGGTGTTCGAGCGGCTGTTTCCGGGAGAGACGACCTGGAGGCTGGGCGAGGCGAGAGCCGCCTGATGCGGGTTTGGGGGCGCTGCCCCCCAATGGGGTGGGGGTAAACGCCCCGAGGAGACTGAATGTCGATGAAAGACATCGTCTCGCTGTGCAAGCGGCGAGGCTTCGTGTTCCCGTCAAGCGAGATTTATGGCGGACTAAACGGCTTCTGGGATTACGGCCCGTTGGGTGCCGTGTTGAAGCGCAACGTGCGTGCCGCCTGGTGGGACAACATGATCGAGCGGCACAACCGGCTGGTTGCGCCGACGGGCGCGCCGTCGGCCTTCGAGATGGTTGGCATTGAGAGCTCCATCATCATGCACCCGCAGGTCTGGCGGGCGTCGGGGCACTACGACCTTTTCCACGACACGATGGTGGATTGCCGTGAGACAAAGCGGCGGTTCCGGTTCGACCATCTGCGCGGACGTTGGGTGAGCCATCGCGCGACACGGGTGTTTGTCAGCGTGATCGCCGAGCCGGAAGACGAGGCTGAGTTGGCGCTTGACGCCGCGCTCGGGTTTTTCAAGCTGCGCCGCAGCTATGCCGACCAGTTGGCCTGGGAGGGGGAGTTCGAGGATGTGGCGCGGCTGGCGTCGACGGAGAACGTGCTGGCCCCGGGGGCGAGTGCGCCGGGGACGCTGACGGCGCCGCGTGACTTCAATCTGATGCTGGAGACCGGCATTGGGGCGGCGGCGAGCGAGGACAGTCGTGCTTTCCTCCGGCCCGAGACGGCGCAGGGGATTTTTGTCAATTTCCGCAATGTGCTGGACACGACGCGGGCGAAGTTGCCGATTGGGATCGGGCAGATCGGGAAGAGCTTCCGCAACGAGATCACGCCGCGGAACTTCACGTTCCGCTCGCGTGAGTTCGAGCAGATGGAATGCGAGTTCTTTTGCACACCGGAGACGTCGCAGGACTGGTATCGATATTGGCGCGATCGGCGGTATGGCTGGTATCGCGGGTTGGGATTGGCTGAGGAGCGGCTTCGGGCACGTGAACATGAGGCGTCCGAGCTAAGCCACTATTCGATCGGGACGTGCGATATCGAATACGCGTTTCCGTTCCTGCCGCCGGGTGACTATGGCGAGCTTGAGGGAGTGGCGCACCGCGGCAATTTCGATTTGCGCAGTCATATGGAAGGCAAGCTCGACCCGAAATCGCGGCCACTGGCCGTTGAGCGGAACGAGAGCGGGCAGCCGCGTCATCCAGGGTCGGGGAAGAATTTGTCCTACAGGGACGACGCGACGGGGCAGACGTTCATCCCGCACGTGATCGAGCCTGCGGCGGGATGCGAC
>CAXUIA010000168.1:2541-5814 GCA_964250835.1 uncultured Acetobacteraceae bacterium
CGCGCCGGACGATCAGGGGCGGCCGCAGGAACGCACGGTGCTGCGGCTGCACAAGCGGCTGGCGCCGGTGAAGGTGGCGGTGCTGCCGCTGGTCAGGAAGGATGGAATGCCGGAGGTTGCGCGCGCGCTGTATGGCGCGTTGCGGGCGCAGTTCGCGGCCGATTATGACGAGAAGGACGCGGTCGGGCGACGCTATCGCCGTCAGGACGAGATCGGCACGCCGTTTTGCATCACGGTCGACAGCCAGACGCTGGTCGACCGGACGGTCACGATTCGCGATCGCGACAGCCTGGCGCAGGAGCGTGTTCGTCTCGACGATGCCGAGAGCGAGGTTCGGGCTCGCCTGGGTTGAGGCTTGCCTGGCTGTTGCTGGCAGGGCTGCTGTCGGCGTGTGCTGACGCTGGTCCGAACCGTCCAGTCCCGATCGGGTTTGCGCAACTTCCGGGTTGGAACGAGGACGCGACCGATGCTGCGTTTGCGCAGTTCCGTCGTGAATGTGACCGGCTGGGGATGTTGCCGCCGCGCGAGGATCTTGGTGGCGGCGCGACGGTCGCGGATTTTGGGTCCGCGTGTCTTGCGGCGCGCCAGGTGACGTCGTCGGGTCCGGCGGACGCTCGATCGTTCTTTGCGCACTGGTTTACGGCTTTTGACGAGGGGCCGACGATTTTCGCGGGCTATGACGAGCCGGAATTCGGCGGCAGCCTGTCGCGCGGCGGGGCGTATCAAACGCCCGTGCTGGCCCGCCCGCCGGAGCTGCAGACAATTGTATCGGCGGGCAAGCTGCTCAGCGGGCACAGCGTGGCGGGGCGGCTGGTGCCATACGCCACGCGGGCGGAGATCGATCGCGGCGCGCTTGCCGGCCGCGGTCTTGATCTGGTCTGGCTGCGCGATCCGGTGGACCTGTTCTTTTTGCAACTGCAGGGCTTTGGGCGGATCCGGCTGCCGTCGGGACAGGTGGTCCGGGTGGGCTATGCGGGCAAGAACGGGCAGCCCTACGTGCCGCTGGGACGCTTGATGGTTGAGCGCGGTCTCCTTGCACCAGGCGAGGCGACGGGCACGCGCGTTCGGGACTGGCTGGAGGCACACCCGGGCGAACAGCGAGCGCTGCTCGAGGACAATCCGAACTACGTGTTTTTTCGCGTGCTGAACGACGTTCCTCTTGCCGAGGGCGCGCCGGGAACGCTGGGCGTGCCGCTCACGCCGTTGCGTTCGGTGGCCGTCGGCCGCGACGTGCCGCTCGGCGCACCGGTGTTCATCGACACGGACGGCCTGCGCCGGCTGATGCTGGCGCAGGACACGTCGAGCGGGCAGACCGAGATTTTCTTTGGTTGGGGCGCGCAGGCGCAAGCAGCGGCGAGCGCGCTGCATGTCGTGGGGCACCTGTTCGTCTTGCGTCCGAGGCCCAGACGGCCAGCCGCCTGACGGGCATTTCAAGAACTACTTTGTACGAATCGGGCGAAATGGTCATCCTTGCGCGATGAGCCACCGAGTCGCTGCCGCTCCGCTTCACGCAGTTGAACAATCAGCGCTGAATATAGAACCGGTAGAAACGAGAACGCGTCCGATGCGGCCGCCGCCATTTCCAGTCGGCCGGCACGCGCTTCATTGCGGCGACTGCATGGCTGTGATGCCTTCGCTGGAGAGCGGCAGCGTGGACGTGGTGGTGACCTCGCCGCCTTATAATCTTGGTCTCGACTATGCCGCCTACGACGATCGTCTTAGCGAGACGCACTACATCGAGTGGTTGATGTGTGTGGCGGTCGAGTTAAAGCGCGTTATGCGCGCTGACGCGTCGTTTTTTCTGAACGTTTCTGGATCAAGCAGCCAGCCGTGGCTGCCGTTCGAATTATTGGTTCGACTTCGTAAGTTATTTTATTTGCAGAACCACATCACGTGGGTCAAATCCATCACGACAGGAAAGGAAACCTCAGGACATTTCAAGCCGATTTCCGGTGAGCGCTATTTGCATCATAATCACGAGCATATCTTTCACCTGACGCTGAGCGGGCGCGTGCGGCTGGACAGGCTTGCGATCGGCGTTCCGTTCAAGGACAAATCTAACATCAAGCGCCGCGGACACGCGAAAGATCTTCGCTGCCGGGGCAACACATGGTTCATCCCCTACCAAACGGTGCAGCACAAGTCTCAGAAGTTCAATCATCCCGGCACTTTTCCGGTCGATCTGCCGCGCTGGTGCATCAGGCTGCATGGGGTGCAGGATGCCGTCGTGCTCGATCCATTCGCGGGCACTGGAACGACGCTGGTCGCGGCCGAAATGGAGGGCGCACGCGGGGTCGGGATCGAGATGGATCGTGACTATGTCGCGATCGCGCGTGCGCGGATCGCCGACCAGATGCGTCTCGACGCGTCGGCGCCCGCGATGGCGAAAGACGGGATCAGCATTAAATTGTAGCGCGCCTGATTGACCGCGAACGCCGCGTTGAAGGCGAGCATGAAGAAAGCGGGAAGTGCGACCAGGAGAAACCGCCGGTCAGGTCTGGTCAGACGCCACAGGCAGATTGGTGCCAGGATCAGCCCCCAATAATGGTCGACCCACAGGCCGCGGAGTGCGAGCGGGAGGCTGACCGCGGCGTGCCAGAGTGGATCGCGCAAGATCTCGTGGGTGAACAGCCACCGCAGGTGGTGTTCGGGACCGCCGGCGGCGTGCAGTGTTTCGGGAACCAGGCGGCGCATGCCGATCGCGTAGAACGTGTCGGGACGCTCGTCCCAGCCGAAGCGGGCGCAGGCGCCGACGCCTGCGATTGCACGGCCGAGTCCGTTGCCGTCGGGCAGCCAGCACACGAATGAAAGTGCGTATTCGTGCCACGTCATGGCGTCGAACGAGACACGCTGCGCGAGCGTGTGCCCGGCATAGCCGAAGGTGAGCTGGGCGCGGCCGAGGACGAGCGCGTTGCGCAGGATCCAGGGTGCGGTGACGGCGAGCGCGGGCAGCGAGGTCTGCCACAGTCCGATGGCGAGGAGCGCATAGGCGAGATAGGCGAAGGCAGGGCGGACGAGGATGGCGAGCCCGAGGGCGGCGCCCGCGAGAACGCGGCGACGGCGGACGAGGGCGTCGGCGAAGGCGGTGGTGAGCGCGAAGGCCGCGGTTTCGGTCATGAGGTAGTTGGCGGTGGCCAGCATCATCGGCGCGGTGACCAGCGCCAGCGCCAAGGCGAGGGCGGACCACGCGCCGCGGCCGCGTGCGACGGCGATGTCCCAGATCAGCCAGTAGGCGGCGGCGAGGAGCGCCACCTGGGCCGCGCGCACCGGCCA
>CAXUIA010000169.1:0-5740 GCA_964250835.1 uncultured Acetobacteraceae bacterium
GGACCCGGACCTGGTGATCCGCACGAGCGGGGAGCGGCGGCTGTCGAACTTCCTCCTGTGGCAGACGGCCTATGCCGAGCTGGTGTTCCTCGACGTGCTGTGGCCGGATTTCTCGGAAACGCATTTCCACCAGGCGTTGGGCGAATTTGCCCGCCGTGAGCGGCGGTTCGGTGCCCGTCCCCGCTGAGGGCGCGTCAGGGCGGGAAACCGGGCGGTCCGGTGAGCTGGTCCAGCGGATCGCGTCGGCGGCTGTGCTGGCGCCCATCGGGCTGGCGGCGCTTTTCGTGGGCGGCGCGTGCTGGGACGTGGTGATCGCGGCGGCCGTCGGCTGACTGGCCTATGAGTGGAGCGACATGGGGCGCCGGCCGGCTCCGGTGCGCGCGGTGCTTGCTAGTCTCTCGATGCTGGTGACCCTGTGTGGTGCCGTGGGATGGATCGGGCCGGCTGCAGCGTGTCTGGCGGTCGGGATGGCGGTGTTGCTGGTGTGGCCGCGCGCGGGGGCGGCGATCAGCTGCGGCGCGGCTTACGTGGCGCTTCCCGGTGTCGCCCTGGTGTGGCTGCGGACGCAGCCGGACGGGGCGGCGATCGTGCTGCTGGTCATGCTGACGGTCTGGTCAAGCGACACCGGCGCTTACGCCGCGGGCCGCTGGCTGGGCGGACCCAAGCTCGCACCGCGCGTGTCGCCGTCCAAGACGTGGTCGGGGGCGATCGGCGGGCTGGCGGCCGCGTGTCTGGTCGGCGCGGTGTTCGGGGCGGCACACGTGGTTCGGATGCTGCACGGGATGACGGAGACGGCGCTCGTCGCCTCCGTGCTGGGGATCGCGTCGCAGGCAGGTGATCTCGGCGAGAGTTGGGCCAAGCGGCGCTTCGGAGTTAAGGATTCAGGGCGGCTGATTCCCGGCCATGGCGGCTTGCTCGACCGGGTTGACGGGCTCATGGCGGCCGCACCGGCGGCAGCCTTGCTGCTTCTTTTGACGTGAGTTTGGTGTGAGAGATCTGATGACGGGCGAGACGCGCAGCGTAACGGTGCTTGGTTCGACCGGCAGTGTCGGCCGGAGCACGGTTGACCTGCTCCAAGCAGGACAATATCGGGTCGAGGCGCTGGTGGGGGGACGCAACGCGGCCTTGCTGGCGGAGCAGGCGCTGAGCCTGCGGCCGCGCGTGGCGGTGATCGCCGACCCGTCGTCGTTTTCCGAGCTTGCCTCGCTGCTGTCGGGCAGCGGAGTGGCGGTTGCGTCCGGAACGGAGGCGGTGATCGAGGCGGCGTCCAGGCCGGCAGACTGGACGATGGCAGCGATCACCGGGGCGGCCGGTTTGCGGCCGACGCTGGCCGCGATCGGCCATGGCGGGGCGGTGGCGCTGGCCAACAAGGAGGCGCTGGTCTGCGCGGGCGACCTGATGCTGGACGCGGTGCGGACGGCAGGTGCGACGTTGCTGCCGGTCGATTCCGAGCACAACGCGATCTTTCAGGCGCTCGGCGGACGCTACGCTGTGGACGGCGTGGAGCGGATCGTGTTGACGGCCTCGGGCGGGCCGTTCCGAATGGCGACGATGGAGGCGATGCGAGCGGCGACGCCCGAGACCGCGTTGCGCCATCCTACCTGGTCGATGGGTGCCAAGATCTCGATCGACAGTGCGACGATGTTCAACAAGGGCCTCGAGCTGATCGAGGCGGCGCGGCTGTTTGGATTGGGTGAGAGCGTCATCGACGTGCTGGTGCACCCGCAGTCGGTGGTGCACGGAATGGTGTGCTTTCGTGACGGCAGCGTGGTGGCACAGCTTGGGGCGGCCGACATGCGGATCCCGATCGCACACTGTCTTGCCTGGCCGGAACGCCTTGCGACCACGTCGCCGCGGCTTGATCTGGCGTCGTGGGGCTCCCTGACATTCGAGGCGCCGGACCCGGTGCGGTTTCCGGCCTTGCGGATCGCGCGCGCGGCTTTGCGCGAGGGTGGAGGCGCGCCGGCGGTCCTGAATGCGGCCAACGAGGTCGCGGTCGCGGCCTTTCTTGAGCGGCGGATAGGATTTCTCGATATCGCGGTCGTCGTCGAGGCGACGATGGACCATGTTGGATCGAGGCCGGCCGACACGCTCGCAACGGTGATCGAGCTCGACCGTGAGACGCGGGACGTGGCGGCCGCGATCGTTGCGGGCCGGACAGGCCGGGTCGCGCGGTCGGCCTAATGAACGGAGCCGGCATGCTGCACCTTCTTCACATCATCGTGTCGTTCCTGGTGGTGATCGGCATCCTCGTGTTCGTCCATGAGCTGGGACACTACCTCGCGGCGCGTTGGCGCGGGGTGCGCGTCGAGGTGTTCTCGATCGGCATGGGCAGTCGCCTGTTCGGATGGACCGATCGGGCGGGAACGGATTGGCGGATTTCCGCTATTCCGATCGGCGGTTACGTGCGGATGCTGGGACAGGCCGACTTCGCGCTCGACGACGAACCCTCGCTATCATTGGGGACGCCGGACAGATCCAGCCCGTCCTTCGCAGACAAATCAGTCCTGTCGCGGGCGATCATCGTGGCAGCGGGCCCGGTGTTCAACTTCGTCTTCGCCCTGATGGTGTTCAGCGCGATCTATGCGCTGGCGGGCAAGCCCTCCGAGCGCCCGGTGGTGGCGAGCGTGGTCGCGTCGAGTGCGGCGGCCAAGGCCGGCTTGGCTCCGGGCGATGCGATCTTGAGGATCGACGGAGCCGCGGTGCGCACGGTGAGCGATATTCCCGCTCTGGTGTCGAACCATCCAGGCGAACGGATCGTGATCGCGCTGCGCAGGGCGGGCAAGATGCTCACGCTGAGCGCCGTGCCGGCGGCTGAGCAGCATGATGGGCGGCGCGTCGGCCGGCTGGGGATCGAGATCACCCGCGGCGCCCCGGAGCGGCTCGGGGTGATCCAGTCTGTCGTGGCCGGCGCCGCGACGACGGTCGAGATCGGTCGGCAGATCGGGTCGAACCTGTGGAGCATTGTGAGCGGCCACGGTGGTGCTGCCAATCTTGGCGGCACCTTGCGTATCGCGCAGGTGTCAGGTCAGGCGGCGAGCGAAGGTGTGGCGCCGCTCGCGTTCCTGTTGGCGATGATCTCGGTCAATCGGGGTATGGTCAACCTGCTGCCGGTGCGGGTTCTGGACGGCGGCAATCTGGCGTTCTATGCGGCCGAGGCGCTGCTTGGGCGGCCGCTGTCGCGACGCGCGCAGTCGGTCGGGCTGCAGGCGGGGCTGGCGCTCATCGCGGGGCTGATCCTGTTCACGACGCTCAACGACCTCAACAGCTTTGGGCTGTTCCGCTGGGTGCAGTCGCTCGCGGGGTGAGTGACTGGGGCCGAGCGTATCACTTGCGGAAGGCCGACGAGTTCGGCTAGCTCACGCCCGGCCGGCCATCACAACGATGTGCGCGGCTTAGGCCGCCATCCGGCCAGGAAGTATGGCGGTCAGGGGGATCGGGACTTTGACTTTTAAGCGCTTGGCGCTGCTCGCGAGTGTTTGCCTCCCGCTCCTGCCAATGGCGAATGCCGGCGCCCGAGCCGTCCATCCGGCGCGCGAGCACGCGACGACTGCGGTCGGCGGCACGATCTCGGCGATCAAGGTGGAGGGCAATCAGCGGATCGAGACCTCGACGGTTCTGTCCTACATGGTCGTGGCACCTGGTGACGCATTCGATCAGGCGGAACTCGATCGCAGCCTCAAGACGTTGTTCGCGACGGGGCTGTTCCATGATGTGTCGATGTCGCGGCAGGGCGACACGCTGATCGTGCACGTGGTTGAGAACCCCATCGTCAACCGGATCATTTTCGAGGGCAACCACGCCGTTACGGACGACAAGCTTCGCGGCGTGCTGAGTTTGCGTGCGCGTGCCGTGTTCACCACGGACATGGCGCAGCACGACCGCGAAAAGCTGCTGGAGTATTATGCTGCGAACGGCCGATTTGCGGTCAGCGTGCAGCCGCAGATCATCCGTCTGTCGGACAACCGGGTCGACGTGATCTTCAACGTCAAGGAAAATAATCTTACTTTGATCAGCCGGATCAGTTTCGTGGGCAACCACGCGTTCGGCGAAGGCAAGCTGCGCTCGGTCATCACGACTGAGGAGACGGCGTGGTACAAGTTCTTCACCACAAATGACGAGTTCAATCCGGAGCGGCTCAATTTCGACAAGGAGCTGCTGCGAAGGTTTTACCTACGCAACGGGTATATCGACTTCAGCGTGGTCGATGCGACCGCGGAGCTCTCGCCCGACCGCAAATCGTTCTTTATCACTTTTACGGTGACGGAGGGGGCCCGCTACCGCGTTGGTTCGGTCCGGATCACGTCCAGCATACGCGGTGCGTCGCCCGACCTGGTCCGACCTTTCCTCGAGATCAAGCACGATCAGTGGTATGACGGCGATGAAGTGCAGCGCGATGCGGACAACATGCAGCTCCGCTTGCAGAATGCCGGCTTTCCATTCGCCGAGGTCAAGCCGCAGATCGGACGCAACGAGGCGACGCACACCGTTGACCTGGTGTTTCCGCTGACCGAAGGACCGCGCGTCTATGTCGAGCGGATTGAGATCAATGGTAACACGAGAACCCAGGATCAGGTGATCCGTCGCGAGTTCACCTTTGCCGAGGGCGATCCGTTCACCGACAATCAGGTGCGGCGCACGAAGCAATCACTGACCGATCTTGGCTACTTCCAGACAGTTGATGTCGATCATCAACCTGGTTCGGCGCCGGACCGCACGATCGTCAGCGCCAATCTCGATGAAAAGGCGACCGGTCAGCTTACGCTGGGCGGCGGGTATTCGACGGATGCCGGCGCGCTCGCCAACGCTGGCATCGATGAGAAGAACTTCATCGGGGCGGGTGTTGACGCGTCGATCAACGGGACGCTGGCTCAGTATGAGAACCAGGTCGATGTCTCGGTTACCGATCCATATTTTCTGGAACGCAACCTGGTGTCGGGGGTGGACGTCTTCCGGATCTCGAACAACTACTCGGCCCTCGGCTACGCGAACTATAACGAGACGCGGCTCGGCGCGACGTTTCGGATCGGCTACGCGTTCAACCAGTATCTCTCGCAATCCTGGAACTATTCGGTTGTCGACCGAAACGTTTCCAACATCAACAACGGCTCAAGCATCTACGTCACCAATGAAAACGGCGAAAGCCTGCTGTCGCAGATTGGGCAGACGCTTTCGCTCGACGCGCGCGACAGTCGCGTCGAGCCGCACAGGGGCTTTATCGTGCGTCTCGGCGAGGACTTGTCGGGGCTTGGCGGCAACGAAAAATATATCAGAAGCAAGCTGGACGGCGGATACTACCAGCCGCTCGACTATCTGACGGGTAATCGCGACTGGACGCTCGTCATCAAGGCGGGCGCGGGATATCTGGCCGACTATGGCGGCGGCCGACAAAGCCTGATCGACAATTTCTATCTGGGCGGCGAGACGTTGCGCGGCTTTCTCGATGGCGGCGTGGGTCCGCATGCGGTGCCGAGCCCGGTGTATCAGACGGCCGACAGTCTTGGCGGCCGTTTTCTCTACACGCAATCGACTGAGCTGCACTTTCCGCTGCCGTTGCCTCCCGATCTCGGGATTTCCGGGCGTGCCTTCGTTGACGTGGGCGGGCTGTCTGGCGCGCGCTACATCTCCGTGCCGGGGGAGGGCGACGTTCGTTCGATCGAACCGATCGTCGGCGACACGCTCATACCGCGGATCGGCGCAGGCGTCGGCGTTTCGTGGAAAAGCCCGTTCGGGCTCATCA
>CAXUIA010000170.1:0-5709 GCA_964250835.1 uncultured Acetobacteraceae bacterium
GCAGCCGTGTGCATAGCTGCGACCGTCAGCTACTGGTTATGAGTCCGGACGCTAGGCGGATGCCTTACACTGCCTGTGATTGACGGTGCGCGTCTACAACAGTACTGCCGGTTTAGACTCGACTTTTTCCGACATGTTGTTGTCGCGTAATTTGTTGAACAGTGCTCTACAGCGAGCAGGGGGGTACGTGAGTTAAGATGCGTCAGATCCTTAATGGTCGAGCCGTCCGTTACACGGGGGTCCGGTAGCAGGCGAACCGAAACTGCATTTCAGCCGAGCAAAGAAGCTCAGCCGGCTTGTCGGCTACGTGCGGGCCGCTGATCGCGACCCACAGCGGACTATCGCACCGGATATCTGCACTTGATAAGCTGCTGACTCGGCAGGTCACGGCAAGCGGTGCGGGATGTGGTCACGGCAATCGACTGATGGCCTGATCAGCTCATTGACCTAATCAGGCTTGGGCCTGCGGAAAGGATGGCAAGATGTCCCCCTGGCCTGCTTTACCTTCGGATGTGATTGACTGGTTTCGCTCTGCTTTTGCTGAAGCGAACAATGCAGCGACCTCTCGGCTGTTTAACGTTCCAAACATCCACGAGCCGGCTCTTGATGATGCGCTAATCGAGGCGCTCATCCCCCTTTCGCCTCCACGACTTCTGCCATCTGGCGCAGTGGTGGAGATGAACATCCATTGTATCGGCGGGCTTCGTCGATTTCATCGGTGGGAAACCGCCGATATTGCAGTGATCGTATTCGTGTATCGACACGGCAATCTCCTCGCGCAAGAATTTGGGCTTCTGCAGTCGAAGAGGCTTTACCCGGCCAATCGCGATGTTGAGGAACAAGTTCCTCCGCCGTGATCCGAAATCAATCTTGGCCCGGCTTCATCGACAGTTCGACTTTCACGATAGCTGCATCTATGCAGCTTTAACGGCTGGTTCTGATCAAATCGAAGCCATTGCAGACTTCACTAAACAGTTTGGTCAGGCGATCTACTATCTCCTTTACAATCCACCGATGCTGCCCGCATGCATTCGTTATCCTGTAACCGCAAGGCAAAATATAGAGACGCCGGAGCTTGGTTGTCGGGTGTTCACAGTCGCGGACATTGACCGAGCGCTCGCGCCGCTGCCTCAGAACACGGCACCGATGTTTAAGCAGGTCAGCGCCATAGCACCATCCAGCGAATGGCGACTTGAACACTGGGCAGCTGACCTTCTGCTCACATGCCAGGTTGGCCGATAATTTGATGGCTCGGATGAGGCCCTGATTTCTAACCTGCTGGTTCGCCGCTCAGGTCCAATCGGAGCTGCAATCGCAATCTCTATAGAACTGGGAACCGGCGGAGACTAACCGCCGGACTTGATTGTGGTGCAGAAGTCCTGATTTTCCTACCGCTCCAGATGTCCGCTCTCCACCACGCTCAGCCCTTGTCAGTCGCCTCGATGATCTTCCGGGCGGCTCGGGACAGCACCATACGGTCGTGGACCAGCCCCAGGATCTCCACGATTTCATCCGACCCGAGCCGATAGACGATGAGCTGACGAGGGTTGCCGACCCGGCGTGCCGGTTCCACCCGTCGACGCAGATGTCGGATCGGATAGGTGAGAACACCTGCCAGGCGAGGGACCTCAACCGACCCGACCATACGCGGCTCAGCACCGAGCGCGGCCATGGCCGTCAGAAATCAGCAGGCCATACCGTCCAGCAGCTTGGAGGCCGTAGCTACGGGCGCTATCGAGCAGGACAGCGTCGATCTGGTCTTCCGCCGCCCTGGTAAGCCGGTAGGCCAATCAGTTGCCGGCGGAAAGCCGAGCCCGCAACCGTGCCATCATGCCGTCGTGGACGCGCTCCTCGTTCTCGGCAGTCGTCACCGTCACGTAGCGGCCGGCCGCGATGTCGGCTGAGCCGGCCTCCGCCGCCTGGAGGATCTCGTTCTCCTCGCTCAGCGTCTCGTCGACCAGCCGCCGGACCGCCTCTTCCAAGAACGCCGCCGGGTTGGCAGCCCTGCCTTCGGCCACCTGCCGCTCGATCACACGCTGAAGCTCGTCGGGTAGCTGGATTACGCTCATGCGGAACTCCTGGGCAAGCATAGCACCCGGCAGAAGGGAATGTCGTGCTTCTCCCGGCCGCACCGCCTCCCGTCCTGCCCTTGGCAGTGCCCGCGACCCGCACCGGGTGCCGTGGGTCAAGCCAGGAGCGACACACATGACATCCCTTGTAGCGCCATCCCAGGGACGAGCAGCAATGGACCCTTCAGGCCCTGGAACCTCGGCAAGCTGATCGGCCAGAAACCGCCGCTGAAGCTGCTGGAGGTCTGGGCCATCCGCATCCGCCTGCAGATCCAGGAGCGGCTGCGTGACCTCGCCATGTTCAACCTCGCCATCGACAGCAAGCTGCGGGGCTGCGACTTGGTGGCCTTGCGGGTGGATGACGTGTTGCTGAGCGGCCGCGTCCGGCCCCGGACAACCGTTATCCAGAAAAAGACCGGCCGGCCAGTTCAGTTCGAAATCACGGAGCAGACACGCGAGACGGTCATGCAGTGGATCGCCAAGGGCGGTCGCCGACCCGGCGACTGCCTGTTCCCGAGCCGGATCGGGAAGAACAAGCCCCTGGCGACCCGGCACTACGCCCGGCTGATGGATGGCTAGGTCACCTCGATCGGTCTGGATCCGGCGCTCTACGGTACCCACTCGCTCGGGCGAACCAAGGTGGCCATGATCTACCGGCGCACCGGCAATCTACGGGCGGTCCAGCTCCTGCTCGGCCACACTAAGCTGGAACGCACGGTCCGCTACCTCGGCATCGAGGTGGATGACGCGCTGGCCATCTCCGAGCAGGTGGACATCTAAACGCCACGGCGGCGGTGACCAGCCGCCGCCGACCCAAAGCGGACATAGCCGGGGCTTGGTGCGATGTCTGGCTCTGGCCGAAAGGCGACGGTCCGCTTCGGAGCGCTCTCTGTGTTTTTCCGTCGCCGCGCAGCGACTACCAGTGATGATCCTCGGGATAGGTGCCTTGGATGACGTCGGCCGATCTTGGATCCCAGACCTCTCGCCCGGGCTTCTGCGCACGATAATCCGCACCATGTAGGCGCGCTTGGTAATAGAAGTACACGGTAGGACCGGCGACCGGGTCGATCCCCTCGTTGCTCGACTCGATTATCATGAGTCGGTCCCCACGGCGCCAGATGCCGAAGCACTGCCCGTCGCCCGTCGGAAAGCATGACCCGACCTCCGTCGCTCCTCGCTTGACGAACTCGGCTTTCAGTGTGGCGGCTAGATCGTCCCCCTTCTCCGCATCGGTTGCGTAATCGCTAGGTGTCCACCGCTGCGCGAGCAGGATGTGGCGAGCCTCCACGTAGGGCATGCCGACCACAAACTTCGGTGGCGAGTGAGCGGACGATGGATGGCTCCAATAGGCAATGAGGATCAGCAACGAGGCTCTCAGGCGCATGTGGAGGACCCTCGTAGAGGTTGAGGCGAACAGGATCTCTGATGTGGAGCAAGGACCAAAGTGGCCGAGAGCGGTCGGTCTGCTTTGGAGCGCAGGCTGGGAACGCGGACGTAGGACGATCAAGCGGGTGGTCGCAAGTCGCGGCGTCTTAGCGTCAGAGGTTTTTACTTTAGCGGCATGTAGCTTCAGGGTTGAGCGCCATTCAACCGACGGTGGCGACCGCGCCGACCTTCTCGTTAAGCCTGAGCACCACGCCGTTCTTGTCAACCCACTGTTCCGATCGCGTCGAGTAGGCGAAGATGTGGCCCTAAACTTTGCTCCATCGTGCAGGTCGCCCACGGCGCTGCCGCCTTCGGGTCCTATACCGCTCAACTCCAGCTCGGGCCCATCCGGCTCGGCCCCCAGATGGCACAAGCCCTTCAGCAGGCGCTTGTCCACCAATATGGGCACCTCCCTAGCCCGACACTGCCATCGAGTGAACCCTTACCTCCGATATCGCAAAGCTAGTATCGCGAGAGTTTGCTATGGAGCAGGCCGGTGCGGATGCTGAATGTCCGAGATGGGCGCGAAGCAGCCAGACGGACACTCATGGGAACGTCCGCTTGCCACCACAAGCGGTCATGGCGCCGTTGAAGGTAGACTTCAGCGGGCCGGTCGCGGCTTGATGTTGATGGGAGGCGATCTGCACATCGGAACGACCCGCGAGGCCAAGCCTGATTCAGGCGGGTCTGGGCGCCCCCCCCCCCGGCGCCGTGGCGCCCGCCGGCGCGCCGCCCCCCCCCGCCCCCCCCCCCGCCCCCCCCCCCCCCCCCCCCCCCCCCCTGACCAGGATGTGCTGCTTGCGGCCTGCGGAAAGTTTGATCATGCCATCTCTTAGCGAGGTCGCGTCGATGGTGGCTGACTCGTCGGTCACAACGGCGTCGTTCAAGCGGGCGCCACCCTGGCGGATCAGGCGGCGGGCTTCGCCGTTGCTGGTGGCGAGGCCGGCTTCGGCGAACAGACGGTAGGCCGGGAGACCGGCGGCGAGCACGCTCCCGTCAATATGGTGGGTGGGGAGGTCGGGGGCGGTGCCGCCGGCCTCGAAGGTGGCGCGGGCGGTGGCTTCGGCGGCCTCCGCGGCCTCGCGGCCATGGCAGAGGGCGGTCGCCGCGGTGGCGCGGGTTCGGTTGGGGTCGTTGATCGCGGACCCTCCCAGGGCGCCGAGACGGTTGCATTCGTCGATGCCGAGGTCGGTGAAGAGGCGGAGGAAGCGGCCGACGTCGGCGTCCTCGGTGTTGCGCCAGAATTGCCAGTAATTGTAGGGGCTGAGCTTGTCGGCGCGGAGCCAGACGGCGCCGGCGGCGGATTTGCCCATTTTGGCCCCGGACGCGGTGGTGATGAGCGGGGTGGTCAGGCCGTAGGCGGGAGTGGCGTCGGTTCGGCGGATGAGGTCAACGCCGGAGACGATGTTTCCCCACTGGTCGCGGCCGCCCATTTGGAGCGTGACGTTGTGGCGGCGGCGGAGCTCGCGGAAGTCGTAACTCTGCAGGATCGAGTAGTTGAACTCGAGAAAGGTCAGGCCCTGTTCGCGCTCCAGGCGGAGTTTGACGCTGTCGAAGGAGAGCATGCGGCTGACGCTGACATGGGGGCCGACTTCGCGCAGGAGCTCGATGTAGCCGAGCGTGTCGAGCCAGGCGGCGTTGTCGAGGAGGAGCGCGCCGGTGGGACCGTCACTGAAATGGAGAAAGGGTTCGATGCAGGCGCGGATGCCCTGGCGGTTTTCCTCGAGGCGCTCGCTGGTGAGAAGCTGACGGGCCTCCTCGCGGCCGGAGGGATCGCCGATGCGGCTGGTGCCGCCGCCGAGGAGGGCGATGGGGCGGTGGCCGTGACGTTGGAGCAGGCGGAGGAGCATGATCTGGACCATGCTGCCGACGTGCAGGCTGTCGGCGGTCAGGTCGAAGCCGATATAGCCGGAGACGGGCCCGGTGGAGAGAGCTTGCCCGAGCGCGGCCTCGTCGGTGCATTGGGCGATGAAGCCGCGGAGCTGTGCCTCATGGAGGAAGTCGTTTGCCATGCGGTCCAGCTAGGCCAAAACTCGTAGGAGGGGAACGGGGGTCGCATGTTGGTGGTCGGGCTGATGAGCGGCACGTCGCTCGATGGCGTGGACGCGGCGGCTATCGAGACCGACGGAGAGCGGGTGCTGGGGTTCGGGCCGTCGCTGCCGCGTCCGGTGGAGGCGGGATTGCGGGAGCGGCTGCGGCGGCGGCGGGGTCGGGG
>CAXUIA010000171.1:0-5703 GCA_964250835.1 uncultured Acetobacteraceae bacterium
GCCCGCACCCTGCTTGAGCTCGATATTGTGCACGATCGTGCCGACGGGGATTGCCGCCAGCGGCATCGAATTCCCCGGCTTGATGTCGGCGCGCGCGCCCGAAATCACCTGGTCGCCGACGCGCAGCCGCTGCGGCGCCAGTATGTAGGACAGCTCGCCGTCGGCATATTTGATCAGGGCGATGAAGGCGGTCCGGTTCGGGTCATACTCCAATCGCTCAACGGTGGCGGCCACGTCGAACTTGCGCCGCTTGAAGTCGACCAGACGATAGGACTGCTTGTGTCCGCCGCCGCGAAACCGCGACGTGATCCGGCCGTGGTTGTTGCGCCCGCCGGAGTGCGACTTGCCTTCGGTCAGACCCTTGACCGGCTTGCCCTTCCAGAGCTCGGACCGGTCGATCAGGATCGTGCCGCGAAGGCTCGCCGTGACCGGGTTGAATTGCTTAAGTGCCATCGATCCCCAATCCCGGTCAGGCGAGCTTGCTGGTTGGGTCGATCGTCTGACCCTCGGCAAGCTTCACGTAGGCCTTCTTGATGTCCGAGCGCCGTCCGGGACGCCCTTTGAAACGCTTGGTCTTGCCCTTCACGACAAGCGTGTTGACGCCGAGCACCTTGACGCCGAACAGCCCTTCAATGGCCGCCTTGATCTGGAACTTCGTCGAATCGAGAGAGACCTTGAACACGACCTGGCTCTTCTCCGACAGCAACGTCGCCTTCTCCGTGATCACCGGCGCACGGATGACGTCGAACATCGACTCTCGCGACATACGCGCGGCGGCCCGGCGCTCGGCCAGAACGTTTGTCATGCTCCCACCTTCACAGCCAGCCGTTCCGTCAGCGCCTCGACGCCCGCGCGCGTGATCGCCAGCACGTCGTGATTGAGGATGTCATAGACGTTCGCACCAGCCGTCGGCAGCACGTCGATCTTGTGCAGGTTGCGCGCGGCACGAACGAAGCCGACGTTTGCGACCGCATCGACCACCAGCGCCGAGGTCCAGCCATGCGCACGCACGTGGCCCGCCAGAGCACCGGTCTTGCCGTCACCATCCGCCGCGTCGAGCACGACGAGCTTGCCTTCCGCCGCCTTCTGCGAAAGCGCCGAGATCAGTCCAAGACGGCGCACCTTCTTCGGCAAGTCAAAGCCATGGTCGCGGACGACGGGCCCGTGCACCGCGCCGCCGGTGCGGAATTGCGGCGCTCGCAGCGATCCCTGACGCGCGTTTCCGGTGCCTTTCTGCCGGTATGGTTTCTTGGTGGTGCCGGACACCTCGCCCATGCCCTTGACCTTGTGGGTGCCGGCGCGACGCTTCATGAGCTGCCATTGCACCACGCGCGCCATGATGTCCGCGCGCGGTGAGGCGCCGAAGATCGCTTCCGGCAACTCGATCGTTCCGGCCGCCTCGCCCGCCAGCGTCTTGATCTCGACTTCCATCGTCAGACCTCCACGTCGGCCGCGACCGGCGCCGGCGCCACGATACCGGCCGGATAGGGTGCGTCGGCGTGCCGCGCCCGCTTGACCGCGTCACGCACGGTCACGAACTCGCCTTTTGATCCGGGGACTGCCCCGCGCACCATGATCAACCCACGCGCCTCGTCGACGGCTGCAACTTCCAGATTGAGCGTCGTCACCCGCTCCTGGCCGAGATGGCCTGCCATCTTCTTGTTCTTGAAAGTCTTGCCCGGATCTTGCCGATTACCGGTCGAGCCGTGGCTGCGATGGCTCACCGACACGCCGTGCGAAGCTTCCAGGCCGGCGAAGTTCCAGCGCTTCATCGCGCCCGCGAAGCCCTTGCCCTTGGTGATGCCGGCAACGTCGATCTTCTGTCCCACCACGAAGTGCGACGCCGAGAGCGTCGTGCCCGGCTCAAGCACCGCGTCGGCGGCAACGCGGAACTCCACCAGCCGCTTTTTCGGCTCGACCTTCACGCGTGCGAAATGCCCGCGGTTGGCCTTGCTGACGTTCTTTACCTTGGCCTTGGACGTGCCGAGCTGAACGGCGGTGTAGCCGTCACGCTCGGCCGTGCGCACGTCGACGACCTGCAATTCGTCGAGCCGCAGCACGGTGACCGGCACATGCGTGCCGTCATCCTTGAAGATGCGGGTCATGCCCAGCTTTTTCGCGATCAATCCGGTTCGCATGGCAGGCTCAGATCTTGATCTCGACGTCGACGCCAGCCGCAAGGTCGAGCTTCATCAGCGCGTCCACGGTCTGCGGCGTCGGCTCGACGATGTCGAGCAGCCGTCGATGAGTACGGATTTCAAACTGCTCACGGCTTTTCTTGTCGACGTGCGGCGAGCGGTTCACGGTGAAACGCTCGATGTGCGTTGGCAATGGTATCGGCCCCCGAACCCGCGCGCCTGTCCGCTTCGCCGTGTTGACGATCTCCTTGGTGCTGTTGTCCAGCACTCGGTGATCGTACGCCTTGAGGCGTATGCGGATGTTCTGGTTGTCCATACCTTAGTCCAATCAATGCGCGTGTCCGGAGCCGTAACGTGAGTTGATGCCCCGCCTAGTTCGTGATCGTCGCGACCACGCCGGCGCCGACCGTGCGGCCACCTTCGCGGATGGCGAACCGCAAGCCCTCGTCCATCGCGATGGGTGCAATCAGCTCGACATCCATCGAGATGTTGTCGCCCGGCATGACCATCTCGGTGCCCTCAGGAAGCTGCACCACGCCGGTCACGTCCGTCGTGCGGAAGTAGAATTGCGGCCGGTAGTTGGTGAAGAACGGTGTGTGGCGACCGCCCTCCTCCTTGGTGAGGATGTAGGCTTCCGCCTTGAACTTACTGTGCGGCTTGATCGAGCCGGGCTTGGAGAGCACCTGGCCGCGCTCGACATCCTCACGTTTGGTGCCGCGCAGCAGCGCACCGATATTGTCGCCCGCCTCCCCGCGATCGAGCAGCTTGCGGAACATCTCGACACCGGTGACGATCGTCTTGACGGTCGGCTTGATGCCGACGATCTCGACCTCGTCGCCCACATTGACGATGCCGCGCTCCACGCGGCCGGTGACGACCGTGCCACGGCCCGAGATCGAGAACACGTCTTCGATCGGCATAAGGAAGGGGCGATCGATCGGACGCTCCGGCTGCGGAATGTAGTCGTCGACCGCCTTCATCAGCTCGAGCACCGCCTGCTCGCCGATCTCAGGCTGCTTGTCTTGAAGCGTGCAAAGCGCCGAACCCTTGACAATCGGGATGTCATCGCCGGGGAACTGATAGGACGAGAGAAGCTCACGCACCTCCATCTCGACCAACTCGAGCAACTCCGGGTCGTCGACCTGATCGACCTTGTTGAGGAAGACGACCAGCGCCGGCACGCCGACCTGGCGCGCGAGCAGAATGTGCTCGCGAGTCTGCGGCATCGGACCGTCGGCGGCGGAAACCACCAGGATCGCGCCATCCATCTGCGCGGCGCCCGTGATCATATTCTTGACGTAGTCGGCGTGGCCTGGGCAGTCGACGTGGGCGTAATGACGCGCCGTGGTCTCGTACTCGACGTGAGCGGTCGAAATCGTTATTCCGCGTGCCCGCTCCTCGGGCGCCTTATCGATCTGGTCATAGGCGGTGTAGATCGCGCCGCCGGTCTTGGCCAACGTCTTGGTGATCGCGGCCGTCAGCGATGTCTTACCATGATCGACGTGGCCGATCGTGCCGATGTTGCAGTGCGGCTTGTTCCGCTCGAATTTCGCCTTTGCCATCGTCGTACTCTCCGCAACCGGCGCATCGGGCCGGGCTTCGGTGGTGGGGGTTAAAGCTCAGCGACCGTTCTACCAGCGATAATGACTGAAGGCCTTGTTTGCCTCCGCCATACGATGGGTGTCCTCGCGTTTCTTGACCGCAGCGCCGCGATTGTTGACCGCGTCATTAAGCTCGTTGGACAAACGATCTTCCATCGTGTGCTCACCGCGCTTGCGTGACGCATCGATAATCCATCGGATTGCAAGCGCCTGACGCCGCTCGGTGCGCACTTCAACCGGCACCTGATACGTGGCGCCGCCGACGCGGCGTGAGCGCACCTCAACGGCAGGCTTCACGTTCTCCAGCGCCTCGTGGAACATCCGGACCGGGTCGGCTGATCCGCCGCCGCGTCGGCGCAATGTGTCGAGCGCGCCATAGACAATACCCTCGGCTGCCGACTTCTTGCCGTCATACATCAACGCGTTCATGAAACGCGTGATGACCTGGTCGCCGAACTTCGGGTCCGGCAGGATCTCGCGCTTAACCGCACGGCGCCTTCTACTCATGGCAGTCTGCTCATCGTGTCGTCACCTTGAACTTTCTCACTTCGGCCGCTTGGCGCCGTAAAGCGAACGGCGCTGGCGTCGCTTGGCGATGCCCTGGGTATCGAGCACGCCGCGCAGAATATGGTACCGTACGCCTGGCAGATCCTTCACGCGGCCGCCGCGGATCAGCACCACCGAGTGCTCCTGCAGGTTGTGGCCCTCGCCGGGGATGTAGCTGACCACCTCGTAGCCGTTGGTCAGCCGCACCTTGGCCACCTTGCGCAGCGCCGAGTTGGGCTTTTTCGGGGTGACCGTATAGACGCGCGTGCAAACACCACGCTTCTGCGGGCAGCCCTGCAGAGCTGGAACCTTGTTGCGCTTGGCGGCAGGCTCGCGCCCACTCGCGATCAGCTGGTTGATAGTCGGCATTCGCCCCCGTCTTGGACCCAAGGTCCCAATCTCGTCCTGGCCTTGCCCGAAAGCGCGCCGTCCGCCAACACAACAAGACCACGCGACGATGGCAGCCCATCCCGCGCGGGTGATGTCCATCGTGACCGGCCTTGGCTTGAAAGCGGCGCCGGTCCCGCAGGTTCTCGCTATGCGACGGCCGGACCGCCCATACGGGGGTCGACCGAGGGGCGGATACCTACGAGGCGCCCGGTGGCAAGTCAAGCGCCAACGGGCGCATGTCTCGTTCGGCGACGTTGAGGAAGCCCACGACATCACCGCTGAGCAAAAGCGGCACATAACGGTCCACTTTTTCGTCCGGCCAATCCCACCATCGCAGCGCCAGGAGACGTTCAACGGTCGGCTTGTCGAACCGCACCCGCTTGACGCGCGCCGGGTTGCCGGCTGCGACCGCGAACGGCGCGATCCGCTCCGCCACCACAGCGCCCGCCCCAATGATCGCGCCATCTCCGATCCGCACGCCCGGCAAGATCGTCGCACCCTCCCCGATCCAGACGCCGTTCCCGATCACGACGCGACCCTGGTCGTGGTCCTGATCAACGAAGTCGTCGGGCGCGGATGGCCAGAGCTTATGGAGGGTGGCGAACGGATAGGAGGCCACCGCTCCCATAGGGTAGTTCGAAACAATGATCCGCACACTGCCCGCAATCGAGCAGTAGCGGCCGATCGTGAGCGATCCATGCTCAGCATTGATCACGGTCGGGCTGCCGTGCGTGTGATCGCCGATCTGCCAGCCATGCGCATCGATGCCTGCGTTAAGCTGGACGCGTGCCGACGACACGCCGTGCTCTGCGCCACCGCCGAGCACGCGACGCAAATCATTGAAGATAAAGCTGTAGTTCTTCCGCTCCGACAGGGAGGTCAGGATCGTGCGCCGGCGGACCACCGGCAGCAGGGCGAGCAGGCCGGCGATCGAACCCGGATCATTGGCGGGATCATTGCAGAACGCCTCGAGTGCACGATCATCATCGAACACGGCCGCAATCGGGGGCCCGCGGCCGCCGGGCCGG
>CAXUIA010000172.1:0-5611 GCA_964250835.1 uncultured Acetobacteraceae bacterium
TTCCGGGACGTTACGACAACATCGACATCGTTCTGGTGCGCGAGAACCTGGAAGGCTTCTACGCGGCCTTTGAACACTACATGCCGCTCAACCACGACCCGCGGGCGATCGCGATGTCGGCCGGGTTCAATTCCCGCGCCGAATGCCGGCGGATCATGGAGTATACCTTCGACTACGCGGTGCGTAACGGACGGCGCAAGGTCACGATCGTCCACAAAGCCAACATCCTCAAAGCGCTGACTGGGTTGTTCCTGGAGGAAGGCCGCATCGTCGCGAAGGCTTATGAAGGCCGGGTGGAGATGAACGACCGGATCGTGGACGCGTGCGCGATGCAGCTCGTGCTCGACCCTTGGCAGTTCGACGTGATCGTGACGACGAACCTGTTTGGCGACATCCTGTCGGATCTGATCGCTGGACTGATCGGCGGGCTGGGTTTGGCGCCGGGCGCCAATATTGGCCCCGATGCGGCGATCTTCGAAGCGGTGCACGGGTCGGCGCCGGACATTGCGGGCAAAGGGACCGCCAACCCGTTGGCGCTGCTGCTGGCGTCAGGGCTGATGCTGGAGCATGTGGGCCGCGTGGACCTGGCACAGCGCCTCAGGACGGCGGTTCACGACGTCGTTCATGAGCGCGGCGTGCGGACGCGCGATCTCGGCGGCGATGCCGCTACGGCCACGTTGACACGTTCGATCATCCAGTCACTCGGCTGAACGGAGCGACGCATGAAGGAAACTGCCGTCCAACGCGTGCCGATCAGCCGCGACGATGCCGTCAACGCCGCCCTGTTCTTTCGCCGCTGGGTGAGCAACCCGCTGCAGATGGGATCGGTGGTGCCGTCCTCTCCCTCACTGTGCCGGCGCGTGGCGCGCCAAGTCAGGCGGGCGCCGAACGAGGCGGTTCTCGAGCTGGGCGCCGGAACAGGGGTGATCAGCCGGACCTTGCTCGATGGAGGCGTGCCGCCCGAGCGGCTGTTCGTCGTCGAGATCGTGCCGAGCATGGCCGATCATCTGCGTTCCATCTTGCCCGGGGTGAACGTGATCGAAGGCGACGCGCGTGAGCTGCCGTCACTGCTTTCGCGCGAGTGGCATGGGCGGATCGGGACGGTGGTGTGTGGCATACCGCTGGTGTTGCTCAAGAAGCCGGAGCAGCGGCGGTTCATCGATGCAATCGAAGCCGTGGCGCCTGGGCGGGGGTTTTTGCACTACAGCTACTGTGCGACGTCGCCGCTGCCGGCACGGACGCATTCGCTCGAGAAACGACGCGAGGCATGGACGCCGCTGAACTTTCCACCGGCTTCGGTTTGGCGTTATACGCCGCAGCGGGTTGAGCTTTCGTAGATGAAGCAGTCGGGGAAGCGCCGCCCCTGACCCTGCTGGGGCAAGCGGCGCCAGACCCGTATGATCCAATCACGGTGTCGAGAGCCGGAGCTTTGGCGCCATGCAGGGGCGTCATGCCAAGGGTGTGCTGACGCGAAGCATTCGCAACGACTGATTACCAGGCGGTGCGGCTTAGCGCTTCGAAAATTGGTTGGCGCCGAACATGTTGTTGCGTGCTTCTTCGGTGAGAGAGCCCTGGCTGCGGCGCTCGGCGAGGAGCGCCATGCCGCGCTCCACGGCGGGACGGGCGGCGATGGCGTCGTGCCAACGGGCGACGTTGGGGAACTCGGCGAAGTCGATGTTGCGTTTCTCGGGGCCGCGCGCCCAAGGGTAGGTGGCGATGTCGGCGATGGAGAACTCGTCGCCCGCAAGGTATTCAGCAGTGGAGAGACGTTTCTCCAGTACGCCGTAGAGCCGGCGGACCTCCTTGCCGTAACGCTCGATCGCGTAGGGGATTTCTTCGGGTGCGTAGACGGCGAAGTGGTTCCACTGCCCGAACATCGGACCGACGCCACCCATCTGAAACATCAGCCATTGCAGGCAGGTGTAACGGGCGGTGCTGTCTGCGGGAATAAGGCGGCCAGCCTTTTCGGCGAGGTAGATCAGGATGGCGCCGCTTTCGAAGAGTTCGATGCGGCCTTGCGGCCCCTCTTCGTCGACAATGGCCGGAATGCGGTGATTGGGTGTGATATCGAGGAATTCGGGCTTGAACTGGTCGCCCGCCATGATGTCGACTGCAACCGTGCGGTAGCGGAGACCGAGCTCCTCGAGAGCAATATGGACCTTTTGACCATTGGGCGTCGGCCAAGACCAGAGCTCAATCATGCGGTCATCTCGCAAAACGTGACGGCGATCAATACGCGATCAGCGTTGCGCTGTAACCCCGGCTGGCGCGTGGGTCCGCGCGGGATGGTGGGGGACGATCAACCACACCGCGACGAGGAGGACGGGCATGACGAACCAGACGGGGCCGAGGCGTCTAAACCGGTCGGGTGTCGCGATGTCGGCAATGGGCGACATGATCGTTCTCCCGCCATCTACTTACGGCGTAGTCTCGGAGATCAGCTTAATACCGACTTCGGGTCGTTGAAAAGCCTTCATCTTTTCTCCGCCACCTTGTGAGCGCGCGACGGCTGGGCCAGGTTCCGCCGCGATGAGTGGCGGGGACGACGACGATGCGGAGGCGGCGATCCTTCGGCTGACGTCCGAACGGGGACCTGACAAGTCGATCTGTCCGACGGACGCGGCACGCTTGCTGGGCGGGGAGCAGTGGCGCGCCCAACTCGGACGGGTCCGCGCGGCCGCGGTGTCGCTGGCGCGGGCGGGGCGGATCGAGATCTTGCGGAAGGGACGGCCGGTGGAACTCCACGCGGTGCGCGGGGTGATCAGGCTTCGGATCGCGCGCGAGGGTCGTCACGATGGGTAGGGCTTTCCGATTTCTGGCAGACCTCTGGTATTTGATGCGGCCCTACTTTGTGTCGGAGGAGCGGGTTTCGGCGTGGGCGCTGCTGGTGCTGCTGTTGATGGTCAACCTGGCGCAGGTGGGACTTGGGCTCGCGATCTCGTTCTCCCGCAACATCTATTATACGGCTCTGCAGCAGAAGGACGCCGCCGGGTTCTTCCGGGGGCTGTTCTGGTTCACGCCTCGGCCGCACGAGTTGCCGATGCCCGGCTTCTTTTGGTTTGCCGCGATCCTGGTGCTGCTGGGCGCGCTCACGCCCTACATTCAAAGCGTGCTGCAGATCAGATGGCGGCGGTGGATGACCAATCGGCTTGTCGCCGAGTGGCTGTCACGCGATGCGCATTTTCGGATCAGTCTGCGGACAGACCGCGGGAGCGGGACGGACAATCCGGACCAGCGCATTCAGGAAGACGTTGACCTGGTCACTGATAATTCCCTGACCTTTACCACGCAGATCGTAGCCAATGCGGTGACGATCGTCAGTTACGGCGGTCTGCTGTGGGCGCTTTCCGGGCGGACGGTTCTTTTCGGATACATTATTCCAGGATTTCTGTTCTGGCTGGCTTTCATCTATTCCGGTGTCGTCACCTTTATCACACATCTGACTGGGCGCAGATTGACACCGCTCACCTTCGCTCAGCAAAGGTTGACCGGTAATTTCCGTTTCGGTCTCGTCAGACTTCGTGAGAGCAGCGAGGCGATCGCTCTTTATCGGAGCGAGGACGAAGAGCGCCGTGGGCTCACTCGCGGATTTCGTTCCGTGTATGAGAATGCTCTCCGGATTATAAATCGAACCGCTTGGCTGACGACCGTTACGGGATCGTTTAGCACTGTCTCCGACAATCTGCCGCTGATCATTTGGTCGCCACGTTTCTTTGTGGGACGGATCACGTTCGGGACGCTGATGCAGGTGGTGCAACTGTTTCAGGACCTGCAGGGCGCGTTCCTATGGTTTATGAACAACTATGCGCCGCTCGCCGGCTATGCCGCGGATATCGAGCGTTTGGCGACGTTTCAACGTGCGATCAAGGCGGCGCAGGATGAGCATGTGCCGCCACTGGCGACGGATGGAACTGCGGTCGAGACACAGGGGCTGGAGGTGTATTCGCCGGATCGATCGGCGCTGCTGGCGCCCACGGATTTGCGCATAGAGCGCGGTGTGTCGACGGCGATCGTCGGGCCGTCGGGTGCGGGGAAGTCGAGCCTGTTCAGGGCGCTGGCAGGGATCTGGCCGTACGCGTCGGGTTCGGTTCGTCTGGGTGGGACGCACATGTTTCTGCCACAGCGGCCCTATTTACCGACCGGCACGCTGGCGCGCGTGCTTTGCTATCCCCTGCCCACCTCTTCCGTGTCGCGTGAGCGCCTGGATGAGGTGTTGGGTCAGGTTGGATTGAGTGAACTCGGCGTGCAGCTCGATGAGGATGGACCTTGGGCGCAGATCCTTTCGCCGGGGCAGCAGCAGCGAGTGGCGATCGGACGGGCGCTGCTGGTCAGGCCGGACTGGCTGTTTCTCGACGAGGCGACGGCGTCGCTCGATGGGGAGGCGGAGCAGGAGATGTATGCGCTGCTCGCGCGTGAGATGCCGGGAACGACACTGGTGTCGATCACCCATAGCCAAGCGGTGGCCCGTCTGCATAGGCGGGTGTTGCGGCTAGAGCGGAATGGCGCGGCGGTGGGGCAACTGGTCGCCGCGTGAAGGGTCAGCCGTGGCCGACGAAGCCGGAGGCGACGGCGGCGGCCAGCATGCCGAGGCGTGGGGTGACGAGCCTGTCGTCGTGATGGCGGAACTCGGTCAGCGCGAGGCAAACGGAGCTGCCTGCCAGCAGGGCGGCGCCGACGCGTGAGAGCGGCTTGGTCATGAGCATGGCGGCGCCGGCGATTTCGGAAGCGCCCATGATGCGCATGTCGTCCTCGGTCCAGCCCCAGGAGCTGAACAGGCGGCGCTGCGGCTCGAGTGCCAGCACCTTGGTGATGCCGGCGGCGGCGAAGCCGAGGCCGACGACGGTCTGAAGCAATCCTGGACGGCCTTTTGACATAGGTCTGCGCGCTCCGCTTATGGTTGGGTGAACGTCTGACGTGCTGATTAAGTTCGGGTCTGGGGCCCGCCGGCGCCAGCATCGGGTTCCTTTTGGCGCTCGCGCGAAGGGGTCCGGTTCAGGGCGGAGCGCTGGGTCTTTGTGTCCCAATCGCTCAGCGTGTCGGCCAGCGTTTGAGGCCAAGGCGTTCGGGGGAGCCAATCGAGGAGGCGTTGCGCGGCGGAAGCGTCGCCGACGGCGAGTGGGATGTCGCTCGGGCGAAGGCGGGCGGGGTCGGTCTCGAGCGCGGCGTCGATGCCGGCGATGCCGAGGAGATCGCCGAGTACGCCGCCGATACGGCGCGGAACGCCGGAGGCGATGTTGAGGATGCAGCCGGGCGGCAGCGACGGCGCGGCGGCGCTGGCGGCATAGGCGCTGGCGACGTCGCGGACGTCGAGAAAGTCGCGCTCGGGCGTGAGATCGCCGGTTTGGATCCTTGGCGGCTGTAGGCCTGCGCGGATGCGGGCGATCTGCTGGGCGAATGCGGCGACGACGAAGTCGGGGCGCTGGCCGGGGCCGGTGTGGTTGAAGGGGCGCAGCCGGACGAGGTTGAGCCCCTCCCCTTCCATGGCACCGAGGGCGAGGTCGGCGGCGGCTTTGGTGGCGGCGTAGGTGTTGCGCGGAGAAACGCGGGCGGTCTCATCGAGCGGCGGGCCGGTGCGAATCGTGGCGACCTAGCGGTCTGACGGGTCTCCGGG
>CAXUIA010000173.1:0-3844 GCA_964250835.1 uncultured Acetobacteraceae bacterium
ACGTGTGTCGCATGCTCTGTCGGACGAGCGGTTGCGGGTGCTCGACTGGACGCAGAGCAACAACAGTTTCTTCGGTGCCGTTCAGGTCGAACAAAACGTCATGTTTCTTATCCTGACGCTCATTATCCTGGTCGCCGCGTTCAACGTGGTGTCAAGCCTGATCATGATGGTCAAAGACAAGACCGGCGACATCGCCGTTCTCCGCACGATCGGCGCCGGTCGAGGTGCCATCATGCGCATCTTCCTGATGTGCGGTGCCTCGGTCGGCGTGACGGGAACGGTCGTCGGGACCGGCCTTGGTCTGGTGTTCTGTCTGAACATCGAGCGCATCAGGCAGTGGCTGCAGTCGGTGACCGGGACGACGTTGTTCAATCCGGAAGTCTATTATCTCGAGCATCTGCCGGCAAAGCTCGATTGGAGCGAGGTGGCCAAGGTGATTGTGATGGCGCTCGTGCTGTCATTGCTGGCGACATTGTATCCAAGCTGGCGTGCCGCCCGCACCGACCCGGTCGAGGCGCTTCGCCATGAGTGAGGCAACGCTCGAATTGCGCGGACTTGAGCGCCGCTACCGTTCCGGCGAGGGCGAGCTTGCCGTACTGTGCGGGGCAGACCTCGCCGTCCAAGCGGGTGAGGTGGTCGCACTTGTGGCCGCTTCCGGAACCGGAAAATCAACGTTGCTTCACTTGGCCGGCTTGCTTGAGCGGCCCGACGCGGGCGAGGTCATCGTGTGCGGCAAACCGTCCGAACGGCTGTCGGATGCAGAGCGGACCGAAACGCGGCGCCTGAGGATCGGGTTCGTCTATCAGGCGCATCATCTTCTGCCTGAGTTCACGGCGGCCGAGAACGTTGTTCTTCCGCAACTCATCGCGGGTGTCGCGCGCAAGGATGCCCGCAAACGGGCATTGGAGCTGCTTGGGGCTTTGGGGCTTGACCACCGAGCGGGACATCTTCCGGGCAAACTGTCGGGCGGCGAGCAGCAGCGAGTGGCCGTCGCGCGCGCGATGGCGAACCGGCCGGCGGTGCTGCTGGCCGATGAACCGACGGGAAATCTCGACGTCGGAACGTCCGAGGTCGTGTTCACCGAGCTGCTTCGCGTGACGCGTGAGCACGGGGTTGCAGCCCTTATCGCGACCCATAACAGGGAACTCGCCTCACGTATGGACCGGGTGGTGACGATCCGCGACGGGCGGGTGGAAGCACAATGAAAGAGCTGCTGCACGGGTTGGCGAGGGTCGGACGCACGGGAGCCTATGATTTTGGGGGGATTATCGTCTTTTATGCCCTGCTGGAAACGGCCGGGCTGAAACCGGCGATCGCCGGCACCCTAGTGTTTGTGGCCTTCGATATTTGGCGGCGTCGGCGCTGGGGCGTGGGCTTTCCGCGTCTTTACGTCCTGACGACATCGCTCGCGATCGTGTTCGGCTTTGTCGATCTCGCTTCCAAAGCACCGTTCATGTTGAAGTATGAAGGTGCGGTCAGCACTTTTTTGGTGGGTGTGTTCTTTATCTTTGGCGCGCGCGGGTGTTCGGTTATCGAGGAGCTGCTCACCCAGCAAGCCGGCGCGGAGGCCCTCGCCATTCCCCATGCACGCCGCTTCTATCAGTTGATGACGCTGACCTGGGCCTGTTACTCACTCTTGATGTCCGGCTTCTATCTTTGGGTCGGATTGCACTTTCCCTATCTGCGAGCGATCGGGATCAGACAGGTCGCGGGCTTGGTCGGCGCCGGAGCAATGACGCTGCTGAGCTTTAACATGATGCGTCTTCATGCGGGGTTCAGACGAATCGGTCTCCTTCCGGCAGAGAGCCAAGCTTGACGCACGCCGACTTCGTTCACCTGCGCGTGCATTCGGCCTACTCGCTCAGCGAGGGCGCAATCAGGGTCGGAGAGCTCGCAGCCTTGGCGAAGGCTGCGATGATGCCGGCTGTGGCGATGACCGACACGGGCAACTTGTTCGGAGCACTCGAATTCTCCGACGCCTGCACGAAGGTCGGTGTGCAGCCGATCATCGGGCTTCAGTTGGGGCTGGCGCGCTCCGGGCGTGAGCCGGGGGCTCTGCCATTGGATGCGGACCAGGTCGTGCTGTTGGCGCAGGACGCTACGGGTCTGTCAAACCTGCAGCGTCTGTCGACGGCTGGCTTCATCGAGAGTGATCCTGCGGCACCTTCTCTTCCGATCGAGGCTTTATGCGAGCGCCATCAGGGATTGATGCTGCTGACGGGCGGCGTGCGTGGGCCAATCGGGCGTCTGCTGTCCGAAGGACAGGACAGTGAGGCGCGTCGGCAGCTGGCGACGCTGGCGGAGGCGTTCCCGGACCGGGTCGCCGTGGAGCTCCAGCGCCACGGGACAAGTGGTGAGGCCGCAATCGAGGGCGGCCTGATCGCGTTGGCAGACGAGGCTGGCTTGCCCCTGGTTGCGACGAATGAGTGTTTCTTTCCACGCGCGCAGATGCATGAGGCGCATGATGCGTTGATCTGCATCGCCCAGGGCCGAACCTTGGGAGAGATCGATCGAGTGCGGGTCAGCCCGGAACACTGGTTCAAGGATGCCGCTGCCATGCGCGCGGCGTTTGTCGACCTGCCTGAGGCTTGCGACAACACGCTCGCGATTGCCAAACGTTGCGCGGTCATGGTTGAGGGTCGGCGCCCACTTCTCCCGAGCTGCCCCAAGGTCCGGCCGGGTGAGACGGAGGCGCAGACGCTCCGCGCGATGGGGGTGGAGGGGCTGCGTCGCCGGCTGGCGTCGCGCCAGGACCAGGCTCGCACCTATGGCGAGCGGCTCTCCTATGAGCTGGACGTCATCGAGACGATGGGCTTCTCGGGATATTTCCTGATCGTGGCCGACTTCATCCAGTGGGCAAAGCAGCAGGGCATCGCGGTTGGCCCGGGTCGCGGATCGGGAGCCGGATCGGTCGCGGCTTGGGCACTGACGATCACCGATATCGATCCGCTCAGATTTGGGCTGCTGTTCGAGCGTTTCCTCAATCCTGACCGGATTTCGATGCCGGATTTCGACATCGATTTCTGTCAGGAACGTCGAGACGAAGTGATTGACTATGTCCGTCGCGAATACGGTGCCGACCGCGTCGCGCAGATCATCACCTTCGGCAAGCTGCAGGCGCGGGCCGCTGTGCGCGACGTTGGACGGGTGCTGCAGTTGCCGTTCGGGCTGGTCAACAAGGTGGCCGAGCTCATTCCGAACAATCCGGCTAAGCCCGTGACGCTTGAGCAGGCGATTGCAGGAGAGGATCGCCTGCGCGAGATGCGAAGGTCGGACGAGAGTGTCCGACGGCTGCTCGAGATCGCACTGCAGCTCGAGGGATTGTACCGCCACGCGAGCACGCATGCTGCTGGCGTCGTGATCGGTGACCGCCCTCTGGTTGAGCTAGTCCCGTTGTATCGTGATCCTAAGACGGACGGTTTAGTCACACAGTATAATATGAAGTATGTCGAGCAGGCCGGGCTGGTGAAGTTCGACTTTCTCGGTCTGACGACGCTGACGATTCTGGAGCGGGCGATCGAGTTTCTGCGTGAGACCGGAATTGAGGTCGATCTTCAGCAAATCGCATTCGACGACCACAAGACCTACGCGATGCTTTCGCGCGGCGACACCGGCGGTGTCTTCCAGTTTGAAGGCGCGGGCATGCGTGACGTGCTGCGCCAAATGCGGCCGGACCGGTTGGAGGATCTGACGGCGGCGGTCGCGCTGTACCGGCCTGGACCGATGGCGAACATTCCTGACTACTGCGCACGCAAGCACGGAGCCGCCTGGACCGCGCGGCATCCCGAAATCCACGCCATCCTGGAAGAGACCGCCGCCCACCCGGGCGCCACGCCCGCCGACC